>MGZK01000124.1:44205-44499 GCA_001802125.1 Geobacteraceae bacterium GWC2_55_20 | reverse complement strand
CTTCCGCCAACGCGGCAAGCTGCATCTTTTCGGTTACCAGGCCCCTGCGGGCATATTCCAGCTGTGTCATCGTCAAAATCCTTTGCAGTTTATTATTTCAGATTTCCTTATATCAACTTGATAAAGAAGACGTAAAATCGAATCGACCATTATTACGATAATTCCCGCGCTGCCTGATAGTGGTTGACCGGGCTGTGTCCCCTGCCGAGAGGCCGGGCCAGGCGGATAGCGGCGCTGATGAATTTTTTAGCCTTTTCCACCGCCTGCGGCAGCGGTTCCCCCTGGGCCAGGAAG
>MGZK01000124.1:0-44186 GCA_001802125.1 Geobacteraceae bacterium GWC2_55_20 | reverse complement strand
AACTGCAGCCGGTGCCGTGTGTATTGCTGGTAAAGAAGCGCTCGGAACTGAAAGCATGACACTGGTTGCCGTCAAAGAGGATGTCGGTGGAGTGCCTCCCGGTCAGGTGCCCTCCCTTGACCAGCACGTTGGCCGCTCCCATGGCGTGAAGGTCACGGGCCGCCTGCTCCATCTCCTGCTCGGACCTGATCGCGCGCCCCAAAAGGCGCTCGGTCTCGGGGACATTCGGGGTCAGCAGGTAGGCCTGGGGAAGCAGCTGGTCCACGAAAACCTGGACCGCCTCGCGCTCAAGCAGCGCCGCCCCCCCCTTGGCAACCATCACAGGATCGATTACCAGCGGGATCATAACTTTGCGTTCCCGCATACATTCCGCCACCGCCGAGATGATCGCCGGGGTATGCAGCATGCCGGTCTTGATCACATCGATCGGAATATCACTCAGGACCGTTTCCAGCTGATCGAGCACAAAGGAAGGCGGCAGACCGTGGATCGAAGAGACCCCCCTGGTGTTCTGGGCGGTCAGCGCCGTCAGAACCGTGGCGGCATAGCTTCCCAGCAGCGTGATGGTCTTGGTGTCGGCCTGGATGCCGGCGCCACCGCCGGAATCGCTGCCGGCCAGGCTCAGCACCGCGCCGCGCGGAAACGGGCGGACCCGGTTGAAAAGCAGCGCCATTTCAGCAACGGCAATATCAGGGCGGGGGCTGGAAAGCACGGCGGAAATGACCGCCAGGGCATCGGCGCCCGCCTCAATCACGCGACAGGCATTCGAGGCGGTTATTCCGCCGATTGCCACAACCGGAATCCTGATCCGTTCGCGGATCGCCGCCAGTCCGGCGGTTCCTGGCAGGTGGCTGACAGCCTTGCTTTCAGTCGGGTACATTGCGCCGAAACCGATGTAGTCTGCGCCTTCCTGTTCAGCCTGCAGCGCTTCCTCGAGATTATGGGTGGACTTGCCGATGATTTTGCCCGGGCCGAGCATTTCCCTGGCTTCGGCTATCGTGCCGTCATCCTGGCCAAGATGGACACCATCAGCATCCAGCTCTTTAGCCAGCCCGACAGCATCATTGACGATGAAGGTTACTCCGTAGCCGGCGCAGAGGCGTTTCAATTCCTTGCCTTCGTCCAGGCACGAGCCGTGCTCTTTGCCCTTGGCTCGGTACTGAAGCACGGAAACACCGCCGCGCAGAGCCTGCAAAACCCTGTCCGTCAAGCGATCGCCATGGTCGGTGATCAGATAGACACCTTTGACGGCAGCGGTCTGCGGCTGTTTGTTCACCACCAGACGAAAAGGACGGTTTGTCTCACTCACCGGAATTTCCCCATACAAAAAAACCGCACTGAAATAAAATCAGGCGGCCGGATCTTTTATATATCCTGTAAGCCGCTTTCCTACGCCGGAATTACCCGGTTCAGGTACAAAGGGTTCCCGCTGTGCGAACATGACATGTCCACGGCAGTCGGATCTCAGTTCCAATGAACTCCCCCAGGGCCTTATTAAGTTTTTATGCTACAGAGAATCTATACACTGTCGATGCACCGTATGTCAAGGCAATGACAAACAATATTACAGCCGTTTCAGGACGGAATCACCATTGTAAACCTGACCGGAGAGAGCGTTGTGGTGTGCCTACAGGCAAGCGATGTTTAGCCCTATTGCACACGATTCTGAAAAGACCACAACTTCTTCAGAAATCCTTACTACAAAGGGACGGTCACTTGGCCGTCCCTTTGTAGTAAGGATTTAATAAAATTGTGCATTACTCGATCGAAATTGATTACGCGCTCATCTTCCTTCTCAAGAGAGCCAACCCACCGAGACCAGCTCCGAGAAGTATTATCGTGGCCGGTTCGGGTACAGGGGCATCGACTTTATTGGGAGTCTGGAGCAAATAGAAAGGATTGTTGTACGAATTGTCAGTGATTGCAAAATTAAACGTAACGCTCTCTCCTACATCAACCGAACCATTGCTGAAGTTGAGATAATCTCTTACTGTGTCAATGCGAGTGTATGAGGAAAATTGATCTGAAGAAAATATCAATCCGGCGCCATCGGCAAAACTAAGGCCATCGCCGTTCAGGGATGGCGTGCCTAGAATGACCTGTAACTCCAGCTCAAAGCTTGTCCATGCGGAGCCAGTATTATTAGTGACGGTCTTTCTGAACCAGGCGCCACTACTATGAGTCCCGGTTCCACTAGGATTAGTGGGAAGCACATAACCACCTGCTGCGCTTTCGAATTTCAGCGTGCCTGAACTAGTCATATCCTCGTTGATAATCCATGGAGCAGTTGAAGTACCATAGGAACTGAAATCATATGAGGAAACAGTAATACCTCCCGACTCAACTGAAAGGGTGCTGGCGAATGTTGGTACAGCAAATAGAAGCACGGCTAATAAGCTCAAATAACTTAATTTTTTCATGAGTTTTCTCCTTTTAGATTAGATAAACAAAAAGTGATGGTTAATTGTAATGCAAGAAGTTTACCATAGTGTAACAAGCTGATGTTAAAGTCTTTTTTGGTGCGGGTAATATGTGACTGAGGATAATGTAAAATTGTACGACACGAAATATCGTTTTTGGGACTGAATATAATTAATGTTTGTCAAGTATTTCGACAAACACCATTCTATAGGAGTGCATTTGAGATGCTCTGATTGAAACATTTCAAAAAACGAAAGCAGGCGACCTCAAGTATCTGTTTAATCGTAGTTAAGTATATTTTCTGATAAAATCATAAATGAATACGTAGAGTGCCTCACGAAACATGCATGTCCGTTGTGTATCAAACTGTATCATTTTACTTTACCTGGATTTAATACGATTCACTTTCGACAGGACTAAGCCGCGTGCAATTCACTCACATCGATATGTGACTTGTATTAACCAGCTCCGCGTGAAACCTCAATTCGCCTTCAGTCATCTCAGTCGGACCCGTTCGCTTTGTTCCTCCTCAAGCGATTGTTGAGCGCCTGACGTGTAATGCCGAGCAATCCGGCGGCGGTGCCCTGGTTGTTTTTTGCCAGTTCGAGCGCCTTGTCTATCAGTACCGATTCGGCATACTTGAGCGTCGGAAATGACGGGAAACAAATGCCGTTGACATCCGGTTCGAGCTCATCGTTCGACGTTGTATTTGATTCCCCGGACGGTAACTGCTCACGAGCCATAATCTTCTTCAGGAGCGGAGTGGCAAGCCATGAAGTCTCGGTTCTGCTGACAAAATCATGCACAATGGACTGTAGCTCACGGACATTTCCCGGAAAATCATAGGTAACAAGAAAGTCGGTCAGTTCCTTGCGGTAAGACAACCTGCCCTTACCCATCGCTTTTTCGGCTATCCTGAGATAATGCTCAAAGAGGAGCGGAATATCTCCAGTGCGTTTACGCAGAGGAGGAATGGTTACCTGATGGGTGCAGAGACGATAGTACAGATCTTTTCTGAACTTTCCATCATTCATGCATTGCCGCAGGTTCCGGTTGGTGGCCACCACCAGGCGCGCATTGCTGCGCATCGGAGTATCGGAGCCCAGCGGGTAGTACTCGTTCTCCTGAAGCAGGCGCAACAGCTTGATTTGCGACGACATGTTCATATCCCCGATTTCGTCCAGAAAGATTGTTCCATTGGCCGCCTTCATGATCAGTCCTTCCCGGTCACCCAGTGCGCCGGTAAATGCGCCGCGCCGGTGTCCGAACAGCGTATCGGAAAACATCTGGTCATCCAGACCGGCAATGTTGATACTGACGAAACCGCCCTTTTGCCCGCTCAGCGTATGAACAGCCCTTGCAACCAGCTCCTTGCCGACACCGGTCTCACCACTTATGAGTACCGGTTGCCTGGATTTTGCCACCACCTCCGCATAACGCAATATGGAAATCATCTCCTGGTCCTGTGTTATGAACGACGGAATATTCGGAACCGTCAACTGGCTGTCCGATGCTGCGGTTTTGTCCAATGACATGATATCTTCATTCAGAATCCGCAGTTCCAGAGCTCTCCTGACGCTGGCAATAAATCGATTGATCGAAATCGGTTTCGTAAGATAGTCAACTGCTCCGGTTTTCATGCAATCAATCGCGGTATCAATATGGCTCTCGGCCGTCACTACAATTACCGGCACATACGGTTTCAGCTTTGAAAATTCTTCCAGAAGATCCCTGCCGTGGAGCTTGGGCATCCTCAGGTCGATCACTACCAGGGCAACCTCCTCTTTTTTGAAGTTTTCCAGTGCAGTCAGGCTGTCATCGAATGCGAGAACCTTTTGAAACCCCTCATGATAGAGAAATGACTCCAGCAATGCCAGGGCGTCGGTCTCGTCGTCCACAATCATTACTGGATAGGTGCTGAAGTCCTGTCGCTTCATCGGTTGCTCCGTTATTGAATGAATTGGTCGACTGCCACACGGAAGTTGAGGCAGCATAATTGAGTCTAGTAGATTTTTATCAATTATCAAGCAGATAGGAGCTTCGAATTAAATCTGCAATTTTTGTTGCACTAAACAATCCGCGTTGCAGTGTGCAATTGATTTTAATTATTAGCTTTCCAGGACCAAACATCGCACTTACTGCAACATTTGTTGCTATTTGCCCGGACGATCATCTGGTGGAAACTACATAAAGCTGCATCTTAGCGGCCTTATTCCTACCGCAAAGCTGGCACATATTCTGCTACTGCAGAACCAATAGCTTCAACCTTGTACAGATTTCATTCTGACATGCGTCCACGATTGAACAACGCGGGATACATTACCATTCGGAGGAAACTGTAATGGAATTCTTTCAGGAAAAAGCAATATTAACGGCAATAGCCATCGAGATTCGCAGTCTGAGCTTTTATCGCAGCATGTCCTCCAAGGTCGATGATATCCATACCAGGCGTTTTTTTGAACTTCTGGCGGTTGAAGAGGCGGATCAGCTGAACCTGTTTTGCAAACAGTACTCGGGAAACGATGGCAAACTGGTCGATATCCTGGTCAAGAACAACATGTATTCCTATCCATACTACTGCTCGATGCTCAACTCGGTCGGATGCCATACTTCCGAATCAGACGCACTTCAGATTGCGCTCAAGGAAGAACAGGCCTGTATCGACTGCTACACCGAATTCATGGAAGAGATACAGGAACCAACAATTCGCGATATTTTTGAAAGCATCCTGAAAGAAGCGCGTAAACACTGCGAATTGATTTCTGAAGAATACATGCGCCTGAGCGGCTCAACCGAACATCCGGATTACGATTTTTGCAGCATGGACATCCTGAGAACGTGACAAAAACCGGATTACCGGTAAGTTTGATTATAAACCCCGAAGCGCCACCTCGGCTGCCCCTGCCGTTTCCATGAAGATTTCCCTTGCGCAAATTCAAAAAAATATTATCTGATCAGCAGAAAGTAGGCAATTTTCAGCTTAAAAACCGGAGAACACATGAATAATGACAAGAAGCGTGGGTCTGAAGGATTGCACAGTCGCGACGGGCATTATCCTGAATCTGGCAGGGTTGCAATAGACAGCCTTGACGTCAAGGATCTGCGTGATCTTATAGATGAATTGCATGTACACAAAATCGAACTGGAGGCAGCCAGGGCGAAATCGGAAAACGACCGTCGCCTGCTCCTGGCGGTCATGGAGGCGCTTCCGGTGGGTGTTGCCATTACCGACGCCAATGGCGGAAGTGTTCTATCAAATAATGCATACGAGCAGATATGGGCCGGACCGAGGCCGTTACCCCGCTCCATCGATGAATACAGCTCCTACAAGGCGTGGTGGCCGGACAGCGGCGCCACCGTAGCTCCCGAAGAGTGGGCCTCGGCAATAGCGGTTCGCAAGGGCGAAACCACGGTTGGGCAGCTGATGCGGATTCAGCGCTTCGACGGAATCCAGGCGTTTGTCATCAACAGCGCTTCTCCGGTTCGCGATGCCGATGGAAACATCATCGGATGCGCGGTTGCCATTCAGGACATCACCGATCTGAAGATGGCCGAGGAAGCACTGCGCGAGAACGAGCTGAAAGCCAGCGCACTCATCAACGCGGCCGGCGAGTCGATCTGGATGTTTGGACTTGACGGTAAAATCCTGGCAGCCAACGCGGTCGCTGCCCGGAGGGTCGGCAGAGTGCCGGAGGAGATTATCGGCGGATATTGGATGGATCTGATCCCGCCAGAGTTGGTAGAACCACGCGCACAGAGAGTTGCAGAGGTTGTACGGACGGGTGAACCGGTACATTTCGAGGATACGCGCGCCGGCATGTTTTTGGATCACAGTATCTATCCGGTACGTGACCGGGCCGGCAATATTACTTCGGTGGCACTGTTCAGCATCGATGTGACCATGCACAAAATGGCGGAGGCCGAGCTAATACAGAGTCGCGAGGACCTGAACCGCGCACAGGAGGTGGGGAGCATCGGCAGCTGGCGTCTCGACGTTCGTGGAAATGTGCTGGTCTGGTCCGATGAAAACCATCGCATCTTCGGTATTCCGAAAGGAGCACCGCTGACCTACGAAACTTTTCTTGCCTGCGTACACCCGGATGACAGGGAGTACGTCGATACAAACTGGAAGGCGGCCTTGAACGGCAAGCCCTACGACATCGAACATCGGCTGCTGGTTGACGGCCGTTGCAAATGGGTGCGGGAAAAGGCGTATCTGGAAATTGACGATGACGGGACATTGATCGGCGGTTTCGGAATAACCCAGGACATCACCAAGCGCAAAGAGGCCGAGGAGGAATTGCAGAAGGCCCATAACGAGCTTGAAGTCCGTGTCAGACAGAGAACCGAAGAACTGGCCACAACCGTGGAAGCGCTGCTGGGTGAAATTGCCAACCGGGAAAAGGCGGAAAAAATCCTGATCGAGGAGACACTGGAACGGGCACGGGCAGAGGAGGTCCTGCGCGAGAAGGAACAGATGCTGCTGATGCAGAACCGGCATGCGGCCATGGGCGAGATGATCGGGAATATCGCCCATCAGTGGCGCCAGCCGTTGAACACTCTGGGACTGATTACCCAGAGACTTGGCGCTTTCTATGGTTCCCCCAGCTTCAACAAGGAACTGCTGGAAACATCCGTGTCCAAATCAATGGAGATCATTAACCACATGTCCCGAACCATCGATGATTTCAGGAATTTTTTCTCCAATGAACGGGAAAAATCCGAATTCAGGGTAAATGATGCACTTCTAAAAGCACTATCGCTCGTTGAGGCCAATTTCAAGGATAGCGGAATCAAGATCATACATAACGAAATGGATGACATATCAATTTACGGTTTTCCCAATGAATATGCCCAGGTGCTGCTCAACATATTCATTAACGCAAAGGATGCAATTAACGAGCGCAAGATCGAGTCCCCATGCCTGACCGTCTCTGTAAGCAATGAAAACGGCAGATCGGTGGTAACCATTGCCGACAATGCCGGCGGGATTCCGGAAAATATTATTGAGAAAATTTTCGATCCCTACTTCACCACCAAGGGGCCGCAACAGGGTACGGGCGTAGGTCTGTTCATGTCAAAAACCATCATCGAAAAGAACATGGGGGGAAGGCTATTGGTGCGGAACAGTGATACGGGCGCCGAGTTCCGGATAGAGGTGTAACAAATGCCTGAAATCGCCCTTGTTTCCGGCTGAAACAAACCTGCAACAAATGTGTCACCACGCAACAAAGATTACCTCGTTTATCAACAGCCGATATTGCCGCTTCATTTAAGTTTCCACCCGATTTGTGCAACATTTGTTGCAATCAGACGTGATCCCGTCTTAGTTCCCGGCAAACTTATCTTATTGATTCTATAAGTTAATTTATATTTCCGGGATTGGCCCGATTTCTGCCTGATATCGAATCAGTTTTTAATCCATCGCGGGCAAAGGTGCCGATATGAGCGAGATGATCGACTTGATGACCAGCAAGATCTTCCTGGAAACATGCATCTCCATTGAAGAACTCTGTGCAGACCTGTACCATTTCTACAGCAGGGTTTACGAGGATACTCCTGAAGCATCCCGTCTTTGGAAGAAAACCGCACTCGAAGAGGAAGATCACCGCCATCAGTTCATGCTGGCTTTGCGTATAATGAACGAGACCGAATTCAAGGTGTCGGGGAATCACCTGATAAAAGCCTATTCGATCCAGAGCAAACTACAGTATTTGGTAAATCAGGTTCGACACAGTACACCGGAACTCCTGACGGCAGTCACAAAGGCAATCGAGATGGAAGATGCTCTTGCGGACCTGCACGCCCATATTTCACTGAATTTCAATGACAATAATATGCAGAACCTGTTTCGTGCGCTGAGCGAAGCTGATCGTGACCACATCAGCGCCTTGAAACAGTACCGGACTATCCTGTATCTGCCGCAAAACGATATGAGCGAAAATCAATGATTATTTCATTTCCATCTTTTATCTCTCAAAAAATTTGCTAAAACAATGTCTATGGCAAAATGAAAGGGGGCAGCTTATGGAATCCAAAGGCGTCAGTCGCAGGGATTTTATCAAAACAGTAGGAATTACTACCGCATTGGCAGCAACTGGAACTATTCCGCCAGTACTGTATGCAAGTGAAAGAAGGCTCGTTACCTTCCCGGAAAAAACCGAATTATTGCTTTTAACCTCAAGCCCTCCTCAACTGGAAACCCCGTTGAAGTACTTCAGGGAGCTTGTAACACCGAACGAGGCCCTGTTTGTGCGCTGGCATCTTTCGAATATACCCACATCAGTGGATCTGGACAGCTGGCGTCTGGTTATCCACGGCAATGTTGACAAACCAATTTCCCTTTCGATGGACGAGCTCAAGAAGTTCGAAAAAGTCGGTTACACCGCTGTTATCCAATGTGCCGGTAATGGCAGGAGTTTCTTTGAGCCCCCTATCTTCGGGGGGCAGTGGATGAATGGAGCCATGGGGAATGTCACCTGGGGCGGGGTGAGACTCAAAGATCTACTGAAGAGCGCGGGCATCAAGAGCGGGTCGATGGAAGTTGTCTTCAAGGGCCTGGATAAAGCGGCGCTGCCCACGGTACCCGGCTTCTTGAAAAGCCTGCCCCTGGACAAGGCGCTTGAAGACGACATCATTGTCGCCTATGAGATGAATGGCAGTGAATTGCCAATGTTGAACGGTTTTCCTGTCCGCCTGGTGGTGCCGGGATGGTATGCCACCTATTGGGTAAAATCGCTGTCCGATATCGAAGTCACGGACAAACCATCCGAAAACTTCTGGATGAAGACCGCCTACCGGATTCCCGACGATCCCTGTGGATGTGTCGAACCTGGCGGCGCTCCCAAAAAGACTGTTCCGATTAATCGCATGACTACCCGATCCTTGCTGATCAATCCTGAAGACGGCAGTCGGCTTAAGTCGGGACAATCGATCGAATTGATGGGGGTTGCTTTCTCAGGTGGATACAGCATCAGGGAGGTTCTTGTTTCGATTGACGGTGGCATGAACTGGAGCCCTGCCCGTCTTGGGAAAGATCTCGGGCGATATTCGTGGATCCAGTGGTTCTATCCCTGGCAACCGGCCAAGCCCGGCAATTATCAAGTAATGGTTAGAGCGACCAACAGCATTGGCGAATCTCAGCCGTTGGACGGGCTATGGAACTCTTCCGGCTATCTGCTGAACAAAATTGAAAAGTACAACTTGATAGTTGCTTAGTAAACCATTAATTATCCGCGTTTTTTTTGCAGCAACCAGCTCAAACAACATATCCCGTTTCAGGGTCAGGAGGCAGATCATGAAATTTATTATCCTGCTGTTCATCAGCGCAGCTTTATTTTTTACTTCAGCGGCTTTGGCCGGTGACCAGGGCTTTGTTAAGGAAGGATCCAAACGCAGCATCACACTGCCCGCGCCAAATATTACTCTAAAGGAAGGACCGGGCCGGGATGTAACCAGCAGTTACTGCAGAATCTGCCACAGTCTCGATTACATCACCACACAACAGAAATTTACAAAGGCGAAATGGATGGCGGTGGTGACAAAGATGATCAAAGTCTACGGTGCTCCCATTTCCGGGGAAAACGCCAAGATTATTGCAGATTATATCACCACTCACTATGGCATCGGGGGATAACATGAAATACGGAAATGAATTTGCAAAACTGCTTCTGGCAGGAGGGTTCGGGCTATTGTTTTTTTGTTCCACCGGAAGCACGGCTCTGGCCTCCGCTCCAAAAACCGGAGAAACCGGATTCACGGAGCATTGCGCGGCTTGTCACCCCGCCGGCGGGAATATCATCAACCCTGACCGTACGCTCCTGCGCCGGGACCGCGAAAAACACGGTATAAAATCCGCCCCGGACATTGTCAGGATAATGCGCAAGCCCGGCGAAGGAATGATTGCTTTTGATAAAAATATCATCACCGACAAACAGGCAAAGGAGATCGCCGACTACATCATAAAGACATTCAATTAGCGTTAGATGCTCTTACTGTAGCCACAGTGCCATCGCTCCGAAAAATTACCGGCTTAGCCGCATCCAGGCGACCGCTCAGGTTTTGCCGTCCGAAGCTGCATCAAGACAGAACCTTGTAATCGCCACTGACGTACGGCATTGCCGCCCGGCGAACTTCATGGTCCAGACCTGGAATCGTTTCACAGACATCGCACAGATATTTGTCACCGATGTACTGATACGCCGTATGCTTGCAGTCGCCACTCCAGATCCTGGAGTCACAGTTACCACTGCTTTCCCTGCTGACTTCAAATGTCCCTTTGCTCTCTAACATGACCAACACCCCCTTTTGATTTATTATAGCACAGCTCGAATACGTGCAGATGCATCAGCTGTGAGATGTCTTTCAATTCGAGAGTTTCATGATCAAGGAATACATAATCGATCAGTGGTGCTATAATTTGTGTAAATAAAGAAGTTCATGATCCTGCATGTAAAAGGAGAATTTTATGAACATCGTCGAATGTGCCATCAAAATGGAAGAAGAATCCAGGATTCACTACGAAAAGCTGGCGGAGGCAACGTCAGATGAGGATTTGAAGAGGCTGTTCAAACTGCTGGCCGCTTCCGAGCAAGAGCACCACGAAGCATTGATCAAGCTCAAAGAGGGGCTTGCGTCGGAAAAGAATGACTTTTCTGTATTGAGTGAAGGGGTATGTGTTTTCAGGCCGCTGATCGACACGAAAAACCTTCGGAAAGAGCTGGAGAACGATTCTGACGCCTATCTGCACGTGGTAAAAGAGGAAGAGGAAAGCATCGGACTATACGAAAAGCTGGCGGAAGAGACCACCAATGCGGCGGTACGAGAGGTTGTCATCAAGCTTGCGGATGAGGAGCGGAAACATCTTAAGATTATTGAAAATATTTACTCCTTCATGGAAGCGCCAAAAACCTATCTGGAATGGGGCGAGTTCGGCAACCGCGAGCTTTAATAACATTTTCAACGAGCTGTACTTCACATTAAAACAGATGACAACATTCGGGCTGTTCCCCTGTATGGGGAGCAGCCCGTTGTTTTGCTTGATCCTGTATTGTGACCGATTCTGTAGTTCAATTGTTCGCTTCGGTGCGGCCGTACAATGCCTCTTCTGCCGCCGACAGGTCCTCCTCGGCCACCATGATTTCCTTCACCAGGTTTCCTTCCCCCAATATCCGCAGCGAATACTCGATACCAACCTTATCAAGGAGATCTTCAACCCGGCTCAAATCAGCATCGCTCACCGTATCATAGAATCTTGCCATTATAACCACCTCCAGTTCCCGTAATCATTCAGTATCATACAGAGCGGCTTGAATCCGCATATCCATAATAGCATAAACGCCAGTGCCGGTTAACGCCAGATTGCATCAGGCGTCGGCAGTGCCGTTCGAATACTGACATGAGTGAACACGGGTGTAGATCACCGTTGAAAGATCCTCCTTAACCCGGCCACAAGACCGTTTCCGCTCCGATAATCGACAAGCAGTACCGTGATATTGTCCCGTCCGCCATAGCTGTTGGCCACTTCAACCAAAGCGCGGCAGGCGGCCTCGGGGGAAGGATGCGCCACCAGCAATGCTTCAGTTTCGGGATCGCTGACCATGCCGCTCAATCCATCGGAGCAGAGTAGCAGGCGATCACCATCCAAAAGTTCCAGGTCCTTGATTTCTATTTCAAGCTCCTGCCACTGTCCCAGGGCGCGGGTGATTATGTTTTTGCGATCGGAAGCGGCCGCCTGTTCCGCGTTGATGACCCCCTGCCGCAACTGGTCGGCAACCAGCGAATGGTCGGCGGTCACCTGCCTGAGCTGCCGCTCCCGCAGCAGGTAGAGACGGCTGTCGCCGGCATGCGCTACAGCCGCGCGAGCGCCTTCGATCATCAGCGCCACGATGGTTGTCCCCATGCCGCGCCAGTCCGGGTTGGATTCGGCGGCCTCCAATACGGCCCGGTTGGCAAGGCGGATACCGGAAGCCAGCAGATTGGCCTGGCGCGAGAAGTCGTTGTCAACGGCGCCGATGAACGTGCCGCTACCGGATGCAATCCGGGAGATATAATCCCTGAGGACGTCCAGCGCCATGCGGCTGGCGACCTCCCCTCCCCTGTGGCCGCCCATGCCGTCGGCAACCGCGAACAGCCCCAGGCGCTCATCCATCAGCAGGGCATCCTCGTTCCCGCTCCTGACAATCCCTTTATCGGTTATCCCGAAGGCGGACAGCGGCATGGCTCACCTCACTAGTTTTTGCCGGCACAAGCGGCAATGTTCGGCCACCTGCTGACCGGTCTGGTATCGTTTGGCAACATCCTTCATCAGCAGCTTGTGCGCGATGAAAGCGCAGCATTCCGGAATCCGCGGGTCGATTTTTGTCAGCAGCAGCGGCGGCTTGTTGGCAATGTTGAACATGATGTTGGTGATGCTGTCGCCGCTGAAAGGCTTGTGGCAGGAGAGCAGCTCGTACATCGACGCCCCCAGCGAGAACAGGTCGGAACGGCCGTCCACCTTCTGTCCCTGCACCTGTTCCGGGGACATGTAACTGGGGGTGCCCAGGATCGTTCCGGTCTGGGTGCTGGAGGAGGCGCTGATGCGGGCGATGCCGAAATCGGCGATCTTGATCTCACCGTTTTTGAGAAGCATGATATTGGCCGGTTTGATATCGCGATGCACGATGCCCCTGGCATGGGCGAAATCCAGACCCTCGGCCACAGCCGCGACAATTCGCAGCACCTCGTCGAACGACAGCCGCTGTCCCGGCTTGACGAAATCGCACAGGTCGCTGCCGTCCAGCAGTTCCATGGCCACATAGGCCAGATCGTAGTCCTCGCCCACGTCATAGATCGTGACGATGTTGGGATGGTTGAGAGCGCCGGCGGCTTCCGCCTCGCGGAAAAAGCGCTGTTTGACCTCCTGGACCTGCTGGGGATCGATCTCGTCGAAGCGGATGGTCTTGATTGCCACCTGGCGGTTGATCTTGGGATCACGCCCCAGGTAGACCGTCCCCATCGCCCCCCGCCCCAGCTCTTTCTGGATCTCGAAGCGACCGATGGTCGGCATCGCCGCGCCACCTCCCTGCAAGATGACCGTGTTCTCTTTGCGACCGCCGGGAGCGCTGAAGATCATCGTTTCACCGGCCTGTTTCATCGTGCCGATACGCTCGGACACATCCTTGAATTCACCGGCGGTCCGGATATGTTCGTAAACCGCGGCGGCCTTGTTGAACATGCGCTTGCGCTCGAAATCCAGCGCCAGGTTATAGAGCAGATCCCGGACAGTATCGTTTTCCACCGGGCATTTGCGGAACTTCTCGAAGGCCAGGTCCAGCAATCCCTGCCCCTGAAACGACAGGCCCAGCATCTTGTTGGTTTCGATGCTGTCGCTTTCCACCAGTTCCTTGCCCTTTTCGGTCACCATGAATCTGGACGAGACATTAACTGTATATCCGATTACCAGCAGCAGCGACGGCGCCACCATGCCCAGCCACTCACCCTGGCCGACGAACAACCAGACCGCCGCCCCGTTCCAAAGCAGCAGGATAGAAAACGAGACCAGCGCACCGAGTCCGGCCTTCATGCGCGGCAGCGCGAAAGCTAGGAACGCTCCCAAAAGCAGCATGACTGCGGCTTCAACGTAGCGGGCCCAGGCAGGACGGTCGATCACGTTGTTGTTGACCAGGTTTTCGATCGCGTTGGCGGTAATCTCGACCGATGGGAAGTTTGTCTGTACCGGCGTAACCGCAAAACCGGCAATTCCGGTGGCTATCGGCCCGACCAGTACGATCCTGCCCTTGAAGGCGGCAGCCGGGATGGCGCCGCTGACAACATCGGTGAAAGAGTAGTAGGGAAAGCTGTTGAAGCGTCCGTTATAGCTGATCAACATGCGACCTTTTGAATCGGTCGGGACCGAGAGCCGCCCGGCTTTAATCCGCCCGGGTGTATCAGTGCTTATTTCAGCCGGTTTGATATTCAGATAGCAGAGGGCCGCCTGCAGCGCCAGCGAGGGATAATTCCTGGCATGGTAATGGATCAGCAGCGGCTCGCGCCGCACCGTACCGTCCTCGTCGGCGGCAAGATTGATATGGCCCAGCATCAGTGCCTGCCCGGCAAATGCGACAATCGGCGGAGAGGCCTCTTTTGCCTGCAGGCTGCCGGCCGGACCGGATGCCGCGCGGGAAGAGCGCAGCATGAATTGCGGCGTGCCGGTATCGGCGGCCGCCGCCTGGTCACCGATCGTGAAATAGAGCGGCAGGATGATGTTTTTCGACTCGGCAATCGCCGCCGCCATCTGGCCATCGTTGTCCAGCCGCGCTTCGGTTTCCAGGATGGCGTTGTAGAGTTCTCCCGACCTGACGCCGCTCTTTTCGGCGGTGTTTCGCAGTTCCCGGAGTTCTTCCAGTCCGGAGCCGCGATCCGCCTCGGTGTAGAGGATGTTCAGCGCAACCAGTTTGGGGGCGTATTCGTTCAGCCGGGTCAACAGTTCAGCCATGTAGGCGCGCGGCCAGGGCCAGCGTCCCAGTTTCTCGATGCTGGCGTCATCAACAGCCACGATCACCACCGGCGAATCGGGCTTCTTCTGGCGCATCCTGGCCCGCAGGTCATAGCTCTTGTATTCCAGGGTCCGGAGCGGCCCCCAATCCAAAAGTGACAATGCCAGAAACAGCAGGGTCAGAGCCATGACAACGTAACGCCCGGAAATAATATTACTGTTGAACTTCATATATCACATCCCAACCAGCTGTTTTATAGTTACAATACCAAACTCAACAGTTGAGGCACTGCTAGATTAAAAAAATCACCCAAGATTGAGTTCATCCAGGGACAAGCGATATCCCGGCAGGAATTTTTCCAGGAAATAGCCCACTTCGGGCAGCGGACTGGCCGAAAGATGCTCGAAATGCTCGGCTTCGGCCCTCCTGAATTCCAGGTTGCCGCTCTTGCCCTCCTCGATGCATTTGGCCAGCGCCGCGATCTTGTCGGCCGCCTTGACCAGCACAGCGTATTCCTGCTGTTCGTCGAAGAAGAAGAGCGGTTCGTACTCTCCGGCCAGTTCCGGCGGCAGCATATCCAGCAGCTTGCGGCGGGCGCGGTCCTCCAGTTGGTGGAAGGAGCGCTTGAAGTTTGGATTGAAATGCTTGACCGGGGTCGGCATGTCGCCGGTAAAAATCTCGCTGGCATCGTGGAAGATGCCGTATAGCGCGGCCCGGGACGGGTCCAGGTTTCCCTCGAAATAGGTATTGCGGATAATCGCCAGCGCATGGGCGATCACCGCCACATCCAGCGAATGTTCCTGGATGTTCTCCGGCACGGTGTTGCGCATCAGCCCCCAGCGGCTGATGTAGCGCATGCGGGAGAGGAAGGCGAAGAAATCGTACTGCCCGGGTTTGGAAATATTTTTAGCTGTCACTTAATTGTCTCCTCGGCACGAATTTCAAGCGGCCTCCTTAAGCATAAAATCCACATGCAATGCATCAAACGGAAAAACGATCTGTCCGTTGTCTGTCTTTTGCAGAATGCCGGCATTCAAGAGCGCATGCACGTCACCATGCACCGCTTTTACATCCCTTCCCAGGCGGCGTGCCAGTTCACGGATTGTCATTGGTTCAGCGCCGGTCATGGCGCCCAGCATTTCCCAGCGCTTTCCGGAGAGCACCTTGAAAAGTAGCGCGGGAGACTCGAAGCTGATGTAGTCCCCTTGAGACTCGCCCTCACACGCCCTTAAAAATCTTCTGTTTGTATTTTCACGGGAAGAAACATCCAATGTTACGATTCGCATATCAATACCTCCATGTATCCACATCGTTCCAGAAATCATCCAGCAATGCTTTCGGAGTAGAAAAAGCGTAAGGGGTTTCCATCTTGCCAATATGCTTGTGATCACCCTTGCCAGACTCATTATCGTAACGCAGCACACAAACTCCATTCACCACTAGCGCAAGCCGATACTTGAAGCTGTGGCCGCTGCCTGGAAGCGGCGAACCAAGACGCCACACAACCATTTCAACAAAAGCTTTTTCAGAAATTGTCTGGCGCTGATTGAGTAGTAAATCTGCATGCATGTTGGAGAGAGTAACAACAGAAAAAAGTGTTGTCAAGACCAACAACACCTGGACATCCGGCTATAGTGCAACGAACTGTAGGGTTATAAAAAAACGGAGGTTCTGTCAGTAGGCAGACAGCTTGTAGATAACAAAGCGTCCAGAAACCTCATAAACGCTTGACATCCGGATCCAGCCGCAAGCCCTAGAACAGACCACTCCTGTAGAGGAAGACGATGGCAACCAGCACCGGACTGACGTACTTTATCAGAAAGTGCCAGGCCGGGTAGTAGTGAAAATTCACGGCCCCCTTCTCGATCTCGCCGCGGGCCATGCGCGTGGTCATTACCCAGCCGGTAAAGATGGCGATAAACAGGCCTCCCAGGGGCAGGATATAGTTGGTGGCCAACAGGTCGATGGAGTCGAAAAAATTTCTTCCGCCGATAAAATGAACATCGGCGAGCAGATGGTTGGAGAGAGCCGAGGGTACACCCAGCAAAAAGATCAGGAAGCCCATCACCAGCGTCGCATTCCGCCGTTGCCACTTCTTCTCGTCACAGTAATAGGCCACCACCACCTCCAAAAGCGAAATGCTGGATGTGAGGGCGGCAAAGACCAGCAACAGGAAGAACATGATCGCGATCAGCGTCCCCCCCGGCATCTGGCTGAAGATTATCGGCAGGGTCTTGAAGACCAGCCCCGGCCCGGCAGCGGGAGCCATGCCGTAGGTAAAGACGATCGGAAAGATGGCAATACCGGCCAGCAGCGCCACACAGGTGTCCATCACCGACACGGTCAGGGCCACGTTGGGGATGTTGGTACCTTCATCGGCGTAACTGCCGTAGGTCAGCATGGCGCCCATCCCCAGGGACAGGGAGAAAAAGGCGTGTCCCATGGCTTCCAGCATTGCGGTGGAGTCCAGTTTCTGCCAGTCCGGGGTGAAAAGGAAGGCCAGCGCCTTGGGTCCGCCGGGGGAGAAAAGTCCCCGCACCGCCAGAACAATCAGGATCAGGAACAGCACCGGCATCATCAGTTTGTTGGCCCGCTCCAGGCCGTTACTGACACCGCCCAGGACGATCAAGACCGTGGCCGCCATGAAAACCGCCTGCCAGAACAGCTGTGACAGGTCGCTGGCCAGCAGCGACGTAAACAGTTCCGGCACTTCCTGGATATGTTTGCCGCTAAAGGTGCCCTTGACGGCCAGCCAGAGGTAGTCCACGGCCCAACCGGCCACGACGCAGTAGTAGGACAGAATCACGAACCCGGCCGTTACACCCAGCCAGCCGACCAGGGTCCAGGGGCCACCGCGCAGTTTGCGGAAAGCCCCTACCGGGTCCTTGCGGGTGTGGCGGCCGATCACCATTTCGGCGATCATGATCGGAACCCCGACGGCCACAATGCAGAAGATGAAAAAGAGAACAAAAGCCCCGCCGCCGTGCATGCCGGTGATGTAGGGGAATTTCCAGATATTGCCGAGTCCGACCGCCGAGCCGGCCGAAGCCATGATGAAACCGAGGCGGCTGGTCCAGAGCCCGCGTTTCGTCTTTTCGTGATGTTTTTCCATGGGGTTCACTTGTACCCGAATGGTGTATCCCCGTCAGAACCCGAAGATTCCCTTCAGGCGGTCGCCAATGCCGCCCTTGGGTGTTTTTGAATCCTGTCCGGGCTCATTGGTATTTTCCTGAGGAGTTTCTTCATCCCGGGATTGAGACTTTTTCTTTGTTTTACGTGCGGCCCTGTCAGCGGAACCGTCCTCCACCGGCATAAGTGTTGTCATGCCGGTGGATTTGAGGCGGGCTTTCACCGACCATTCGATATTCCAGGGTTGCTTTGGATTCTTGGGCTTGGGCGGATGAACCAGGTTCAACTCCTCCCCGTAGGCGATGAACTGCAACATCGCACCGCCAGCATCCTTAAAAACCGGCGGCACCGTGCAGCTGGTCCTGGAGGGGGGCATGACGACCTTCTCCTTGATGAACCTGCTGACGTCAGACGGCGTCAGGTAGTTCTGCAGCGCAAATCCGGTTTCCGGGACTTCACTGGCGGACCAGAAAATCGTTTCGCCGGTTTCCTGCTTATGCCCCATGGCCGTGGCGAAATAGCCGATGCTGGTCGGCACTTCTTTCCAGGAGACCTTCGTGGCGCCGGAGGGTGTTGATGTCACCGAGGTGAATTCGATCGGCGCCATAAAATCCCGCTTGGCATCCAGCGAGAACGGAATATCGACCGTATAGTTGCCTTTGACGCGATGGGCGCCGACTAGCGAGCTGTCGGAGGGGATGTCGGCCCGCTCCTCCCGGCTCGGCCATTCGCCATAGGTCCACCCCTTCCGTGGAGACGGCGGGGTCTGCTGGGTGGGGGCGCGTCCGGCAAAGGCCTTGCCGAATTCGGCCATGCTCATCTTTGAGGTATCGATGACCCTGGGTTGCCCCTTGCCGATGGTTTCTCCGCATCCCCAGTAGATCAGCATGCGCGCCTTCGGCTTCTCGTATTTTTCGGGAGAGCGGCGCTCGTCCGGTTCAGAGGTTGACCTCTCCACTTTAGGGGTCACCAGTGGAAGCGCATCACCCATTTTCTGGCCAGGCGGGATTTCATCGGCGGCGGCCGGCTTTTCCGACGTTACCTGCGGCGATTCCAGCTGCAGGTGCAGCTCGCGCTTGGGTCCGAAAGCGCCTTTGCCGCCGAACAGGGAGGCCATGCCGGACATTTCCGCTGACATGCCGGGCATGGACTGGTTGGTGGTGGCGATGCTCAGCCAGTAATGGGGATACGGTTTGGTTTTCTGTTTTTCAGCAGCGCCGGCGGTTCCGCAAAACATCAGAGTTGTTGCGAGAACCGGCGCCACCATCCATCGTGCTGAAAAATTTGACATGGGAGACTCCTTTCGGGGGTATTGCTTTGATATTCAAGAGGGAACGGCCTTCATGACGGTTATGGTCATGTCGTCGGATAGATCCATGTGACCGATAAAGTCTGCCAGATTCTGAAAAATAGCGGTAATGATCTCTTCGGGGTGTTTATGGCTGGATTCCGCAATAACCTCTCTGAATCGTTTGTCTCCGAAATATTCACCATTACTGTTCTCCGACTCTATAATACCGTCGGTAAACAGGCACAGGATATCTTCGTCACCCATCCGCAATGCTTTCTCCTCAAAACAGACCCCCACCCTGACTCCCATGAGCAATCCGTCCGCATCAAGCTCCTCAAAGGAGCCGCCATTTCCTGAACGGTACAACAAGGGACGGCAATGTCCCGCATTTGCGTAGGTCAGGGTCGAGTTGTTGATATCCAGCCGTGCATAGAACATGCTGAGCAGCAATTCTGAACGGGTAAGGTCCTCGTACAGCAGGTCGTTGACCTCGGCCAGGAGCCGGGCGGGAGAATATGCCGCGCTGACCTTGGCGTGCAGAACGCTTCTCGCCTCTGCCATCAAGAGCGCTGAACCGAAACTGTGACCGGCAACATCGGCGATGACCGTATCCAGGATTTGGTCACCAGGGGAAAAGAAGTCGTAATAATCTCCTCCCACGTTGCTGGCCGGCACACAGATGCTGGCTACAAGCAGTCCCGGAATCACCGGAGGATGAGCCGGCAACAGTGATTGCTGGACCTCCTGGGCAATTTCCAGTTCCCTCTTTATGCGGGCATTGTCCAGTAGAGCCAGTTCTGATTTTTTCCGTTCGGTGATATCGCGCATTATGGCCTGAAGATATAAAGCACCGTGCAGTTCCAGGCGGTTAAGGCTTATCTCGGCATCGAAGAATCCTCCGTTGTGCCGGGTGTAGCGCCATTCATAGAACTGGGGTACGCCTGACAACGCCATATTCATGCGTTCTTTGAGGAGCTCATTTGAGCATGCGCCGAATGGTTGCTTGGGAGGAGAAAAGGCGAGCATGGGTCGGTCGAGAATGTCGTCCTGTGAACAGCCTAAGAGCTCCTGTGTCTTGCGGTTGCAAGAGATGATTCGATCGTCCTTGATAAGAATAATGGCGTCATTGGCCGATTCAAAAAGCGTGCGAAAGCGGACCTCGCTGTCGCGCAGATCCGCTGTCCTCTGCATGACGAGCTCTTCCAGGTGTTCGCGATAGGCTCTGTTCTCGGCGATCAGCTGCATTCGTTCGATCACTCGCCGGGTAATGATATGCAGCCCCTCGATGCTCTCGATCGGCTTGGTCACATAATCCCAGGCACCCAAACGGATGGCCTCGATAGCACTCTGTATGTTGCCTGTTCCGGAAATGACAATTAGCGGAGTCCCGGGATATTCCTGCTCTAACCTGGTAATAAACTCAAAGCCGTTCATTTCCGGCATCTGAAGGTCCGTAAAGACAACGTCGGGGGTTTCACGGGCAAAGACCTCAAGTCCATCGCGGCCGTTGACCGCTTCAACGACGCTGAAGCCGAACCCCTCCAACATGCTCCGCAAAACCATGCGGACCATCTCCTCGTCATCGACAATCATTATCTTATGCGACGTATTCCTGATTTTCATGGTTTTAAGAACCCGTCCCCATCAGATCCGGCAAAATTTGCTACAACTATAGCATAACTTTAATACACACAAACCATACGCAACGAGTTATTGATTTTGAATTTCATTTAAAATTTATTCCAAGGTGCTATAATCCAAGTCAAGAGGTAACTACACGAAAAGGAGTAATGACATGAAAAATATAGCTCTGTTTCTTTCATTGCTAGCGCTTTCGGCAGTAGTGAGCGCCGTGCCGGCATTTTCAAGTTCAGGACCATACGGAACATACGGACCAGCCGATTATACCGACAAAGCTCATGAAGGTAAGGCAAATAACACTGCATTACGTAACGGTACCGGGCCGTACGGGGCATTTGCTATCATTGAAGCGGTTCCGGGAGAAGTGTCGAAACACGCGGCAACTCCCGGTGGATCCGGACCTTTTGGCACAATTGCCAGTTATGGCATGATACCGGATAGCGGCTCAGCAACGGTTGGTAAAAAGGATTGTATCATGTTCGCCAAGAACTGTATTCCGAACGAGAAATAAACGTCAAACAATCATTGATGAACTGGACCTTATAAAGGTTTAAGGAACAGGCTGTTTATTGTGAGACGCCAGCGGCGCCAATAAGCAGCCTGTTCGCTTGTTGGCTTCCAATTATCCCCGGAACTCTATGGTTTGGACATTTAAATTCCAAGAGTATTTGAATGTCAATAAGTCAATCACAGGAAACTGCCGAGATTTACAATCATGTTTCAAAACCGGATTCTCCCGCAACCCACCGTACAGGACAGAGTTCCCGTCCAGCGTCACTGGTAGCAGCTACTTGAATATTTCCTTAAAGAACGCCTGCATCGCTTCCCACGAACGGTGGTCCGCTTTTTCATTGTAAGCAGCCCCCTTGCTGTTGTCCGTGCCGGCCGCTCTGTTGGTGAAGCTGTGAACGGCATTGCCGTAGCTTACAAACTGCCAGTCAACCCCGCCTTTCCTCATCTCCTCCTGAAAGGCAGCCACTTCAACGGCGTTTACATAGGGGTCGTCAGCGCCGTGCAGCACAAGCACCCTGCCCCTGATATTTTTCGCATCACCGGGTGTCGGGGTGGAGAGACCTCCGTGGAAACTGACGACTCCTTTCAGGTCAGCGGCTGCGCGGGCCAGTTCCAGAACGGTGTTGCCGCCGAAGCAGAAGCCGATTGCGGCGATGCGTTGCGGATCGACAAATTTCTGTTTTTTCAGCTCTTCCAGCCCGGCGGCGGCCCTGGCACGCATCAGAGGCCGGTCGTTCTTGTAGATCCCGGCGGTTTTCCCGGCTTCGGCCGGAGCTGACGGACGAACTCCCTTGCCGTAAATGTCCGCTGCAAAAGCAACGTAGCCAAGCCTGGCCAGCATTTCGGCCCGTTGCCTGATGTGGTCGTTGATTCCGGTCCATTCATGCACGACCAGGATGCCGGGACGTTTTACGGCGCTGGCGTCATCCCAGGCCAGGTATCCCTCAAGCGTGGTATTCCCCTGAACATATTCGACAGTCCTGGTTTTTACAGCGGCTTCCGCATTTACCGAGAATAGAAGCACGATCAGTGCTATCAGCAGTTTTTTCATGTCAGACCTCCCTGAAAATGTAATCAAAAGTGACTTGAACTGCGTAGGATTTACTGCTTATACATAGTAGGATTATAAACTATTTGCGGGTAGCGGGTAAAGATTTCACTACCATTTTGACGGGGTATGCAGGGAGATGTGGTACAGCGGGTGCGAGCTTAATGGCGGGTGAAAGTCAGTTTAAAGTAACGGGGAGCTGATGTTAAATACACTGTTGCCAAAAACACAGTGAAACAATTTGATACACATAGATACCCATTGCAATAATTTGCAACTGAATCCGCGCTGGTGAATTTCATCAGAAATCCAGACCTACGGGAACGCTGACCAGGCTGCCCAAAGTGCTGCATGCCACGAGTGATCCTACAAACGCGACAACAGTTCGGAAATGCGGGTTACATCCGGAAAATAATGATGCATCAGGTATCCGGCAAGGATCGCCAATGCCAGATTCACAACGAAAGGTATGCTGGTTGTTTTGAAAACGCTTCCCATCCAATCGGCGCTGTCCATTCGTTTTGTTCCGCGTATGAGGCCAGCCGCCAGGATGAATTCAAAGGCGGCTTCCGAGAGAATAAAGGGGGCCTCGTAGACCAGAGTGAGTAAATATGACTATCTGGCGTGTTGGCCAGATCCACTGTGATATCATCCGTTTTCCTGATTCGTTCTAATCTGCCGCTAATCCCTTCTCCCCGGGGGAGAAGGTGGCCGAAGGCCGGATGAGGGGGAAACAATGCAACATATTGCAACATTCCCCCTCACCCTGGCCCTCTCCCTCAGGGAGAGGGGACTGCTTAGCAGTTGCTTTGCGGCGGATTAGAACGAATCAGATCCGCTTTAGGGTTTGATGATATATCGCTCAGTAGACCGCCATATTGTTCATGGTTACGACTGCGCCGCCGCCGACGGTCAAGGAACCGTGAACGGTCGTCACCCCCGTGACAGCGTCGCAGATACAGTCGTAACCGCCGGAAAGGGTGATTGTCCTGTTTCCGGAGAAGGTCAGCACTTCCTGCCATTCTCCGGCCACGGCCCTGATCTCGGCCGTTCCCGAGACGCTGTTCACCGCCTCCTGGAGGGTGTTGTAAGGGGTGGTCCCGATCTGTGCAGCATAGGTCGGACAGGGGGTGTTGAAGGGAACATCGCTCCCGTAACCGGTCCCCGCGCTGTTGGTGGCGTAGGCCCTTACATGATAGAGGGTGTATGGGGAAAGGCCGGTAATGGAACTGGTGAAAGCGCCGGTGCCGGAGCCGTCGGTCGTTTTGCTATCGGAGATAGTAGGGTTGGCTGAAGTCCCCCAGCAGACCCCCCTGGCTGTCACCGCCGCCCCACCGTCGGCGGCGACTGTGCCTCCGCATGCGGCGGTTGTATTGGTTATGGCGGATACCGCCGAGGTAGTGACGCTGGGGGTGTCCGCCCCGCCACCCCGGACCGGCCAGGTATAAGAGTCACCGGAGGTCTTCACTGCCTTACCGATTCCTCCGATATAGGTGCCGAAGGTGGTGGCGTAGCCGGTGTTATAGGCCAACGTGGTGGAGGTCCAGTAGGAGCCCGCCTGGACATTGTAGAAGGGGTGACCGGTGGGAAGCGAGGGATTATACCTGGTGCGGTCCATTAAGCTGAACCCCTCCTTCCTGTTGGGCAATCTCCAGTCACTATGCCCCAGGTACGATTCGTTGTTCAGCTTGGTCACGTAATCAAGGGCGCGTTGCCAAATGACCTTCCCTTCCTTCGTCCCGTAGTCGTCCCAATTCGGATCCCGAGTATTCATGACATTAGCGTCCGGCGCCCAGATCAGTCCTGTCAAATTGTCAGTAATAGAGGTATCGGTGTTGGCAGTAAATCTCGGGCTTGGCAAGGCGACCCCGTCCTGCCTGTCGCCGTCGTCTCCCACCCTGTAGACAGCGGTTTGCCCGGTCTTCCAAACCCTGGCGGTCAATGAGGTGGTCCCGGCCACCGGCAGGGCGTACACCTGGGTACTGTTGCTCTTGGGTCCGAGGCCGGTCTGCCCGTCGCACAGGCAGACGGTCCAGGCCATATCGGTCTGGTTGAGATAGGTGGATGAAGCCCAGTAAGGATTTGGCTGAACCCCTGTAAATCCCTGGCCCGCAAGCCACGTGGCCGGAACAGGCGCAGAGGCGGAGATCAGGCTCTCCAGTTCATTCACGTTCGGAAGCCGCCAGTCGGAGCGGCCGCAAAGAGTCTGCCCCTTGGCGAGATCAACGGCCGAATCCCAGGTCTGAGGAGCACCATTAAGATTGGCATTCCGCGCCCAGATTAATCCGGTCAGGTTGTCGGTGACGCAATCCACGCTTACGGTAAATCGTGGAGCGGGCCAGGCAACACCCATCTGCTGGGCTCCATCGTCGCCGGCCGCATAGCTTGCGGTCTGCCCGGTCCTGGGGAGACTCACGGTCCCGGCTGCGTCGCTCTTAAGCGGGATAGCGACGTCAATCAAAATAATAGCCGCCAACAGAACAATTAGAGATATTTTTTTCTTCATGTTCCCCTCCTATAGAGATCTATTTCTTGATCGTGAAAGAATGTGGATGTGTGCCCTCAATATTCTCTTTCGGTTCAAAGCTGAAACACTCTCTGGCCTCGTTTGATGGCGGCATAGTTATGGCAAGCGACCTTTCTGCCTGAGTTTGGCCAGCATCGCATTGATTTGGGGCATGACCGCCAAGGCCGCCTTTTCCCCTTCCATGATCGCCTCGTTGCGTTGGGCGAAATCCGCTGACCCGACAAACCCGACGACCGGCTTGATAACCACGTCGGCCTGGCTGAGTGGAATCAGGGACATTTTGCTGTACATGATCTGTATCGATTTCATGATCGTTTCAATGGTAGTCGCGGGAACAACAGCATCGATGCCGGAAGATATATCGACGGCGATCACGATATCCGCGCCGAACCTCCGGGCGACATCCACCGCCAGTGGATTAACTACGCCGCCATCTACATAACTTGCCCCGGAAAATCTGGCCGGTTGAAAGACACCCGGAATAGAGCAGCTTGCTTGAACCGCCATGCCGGTGTTGCCGGAATTAAATACGACACTATTGCCGGTTTTGATATCGGTGGCCACGACATACATAGGGATTTTGAGTTTATCCAATGTGGCGGAGTGTACTTTGGTGTTGACGTAGTCCCGCAACCGCTCTCCCTTGAGAAACCCGTTATCCGGTATCGTCAATTCGGCCACATCGCTTTTTTGCAGAGTCATGGCGATCTTTTGCAGGGCATAGGCATCATATCCATAGGCGTAGAGGCTGCCGACAAAACTTCCCACACTCGTGCCGACAATCATATGGAGCGGGATCTTGCTGCTTTCAAGGATTTTCAGCACACCGATATGGGCAAAGCCTTTGGCGGCACCCGCGCCAAGGACAAGCGCAATTTTAGCTTGCGGTCCCGATGTGATCTGGGTTTTAGGTGCTGTTGTGGCACACCCACAAAAAAGCAGGTAGCAACAGATTGCCACACATAGTTTGATGGTACGAACAGTATTCATGATGACCTCGTTTTGGAGTAATTATCTTGCGCCAACCGGTTCGAGAGTGACATGGACGAACCTATTATGCCTATATAACGTTGCTGCTTTATTGCTTTAACTGCTTCACCCACCACTCCTTCATCACAGGCCGCGATTCAACCAACTTCTCGCCACGCCTTGCCGCACGGCTTACCGAAGCGGTCCCCATTCCGAGCATTATACCGACTTTCGCGCCTGAATATCCCAACTCCCTGACGGCAAGATAACAGAACAACTCACGAGCTTCGGAATATTGATTCCGCCGGCCACGACGCAGGATATCCGCTGCCGGTATTTTGAAATAGTCGCTTACACTTGCTTGCAGAGAGTTCAAATCAATTGTATGGGACAGCTTACCAGCAAGTCGAGGTTCATCGTGAAGTGACGCCACAAAATCACTCCCGCCAAGTACTCGTTCATCATATTCACCCATGACAGCAATATTGCCCTCAATTAGCTGACTACGCCGCAAACCGCCGCCAACCAATTCAGGACGTTTCCCCATGGCAACACCGGCGTACAAAAACTGACGGTAGGCATGACGGGCTGCCTTCTTCCTGTTGGCAAATAATGCCAGAACTTCGTCAACCGTTTGTCCGATAAGTGTCTTTCGGCCAAGCAGCACCCCATGACCGCACCAAGGAAAGCTTTCAAGCTCTTCAAGATCTTTGACGAGACCTGCTCGCAATGGGTTCAGGTGGATGTAGCGGATCAATTCAAGCAAGTATGGCTCTTCTTCGCAGACAATAGACTTGTAACGGTTCTGAAACAGATGGCCGGAACGAGCATGGCGCCGGTTGAACGTGACGGCATAGCCGGCCAGCAACCTTCGCATGAAGCGTGAAAGATCAAAGTGATTGCATCGAAGCAAGAGGTGAAAATGATTGGGGAGCAGAGCCCATGCAAAACAGTCGGTGCAGGTTTCAACAAGAAGGCTGCTAAAGCGTTCCAAAAATCGTTCCTGGTCAATGTCGTCCATAAAGATGTCAGAGCGTTCAATGCCCCGAACAATGACGTGTTGCAATAAACCTGGAATATCTAATCGGGCTTGTCTTGGCATGTGTGAAAGAGTAACAGAAAAAGATTATAAAGCAATAAAGCAGCTACGTCCCCCAAGGGATTCCGTCCCCCAAGGGATTCCCTAGAACAAGAGTAAAAAATTGAAGGGCAAGGAAGGGGCAACAAAAAGCTACCGGTGGCAGTTCGGGAAGTTATGGGAAATCTCCGCTTTCCCCTTGACAAAACTTATCATGGAGATCCACGGAATTGCGTCCCCGGAATTGCCGGGTTATGTAAACGGCAGGATCGTTAAGCTGTTGGAGGTTAGTCATGATTGGGTTCGTGCTTTTTGTCGAAATTATTTACACTGCACTGCTGACGGCGACTAAAATTATAATTTGATAGTTAAAAATATATCTATGGAATGGTGTTAAACTGCAATATTAGCCACTTATCGTTATTAATTTATCCAATCAAGAAATATCAGGGGTATTGGTATATAAAATGCTTTAATACTACTGTTGTTTTTGCAATGAAATTAAACTTGAACGGGGGAAAGAAGAAATGAGAAAATTGATTGTTTTCCTGGTCGTTGCTGGAATGGTTATCGTTAACAGTGGCATTGCCTCTGCGACCTCTCTTTTGCTTGACCGTGGTTTGCCGACCAGCAACCTTAACAATGCGGCCGGAGCAAGCCGCAGCAACGTAGCGTGGGCGTTTGGCTCTGATTCTTACGGCAGTTGGCTTGCTGGTGATGACTTTAAAATAGGTGGTACGGGAAACTATTTTGTTGACAAGATCCGAATCTGGTCTACAAGCAATACCGGGCTTTCTGTCTGGTTTGGTGAGGCTGGGGGCACTATCAGCCAGTTGTCGAGTGTACCTTTGGTCTCAGCAACGACATATTCTGACAATAGTAGCTATCAGGGGTCTTCTGGTTCTTACCTTCCTCTTTATCAACTTGATATTAGCCTTAATATGGTCTTAAGTGGATCTGCTACCTATCAGTTTTTCCTTAATGGACTTCAGTACGCTTTTCTTCATTCTTCCAATGCGGCTTTGAGCGGATCTTCACAGCAAGGATCTGACAACCAAATGCTTTATGCACTCGTTGCACCGGGATCTGATATAGCTACTGATATCGGTTCCTGGGATTCGGATGGTTATGGTTGGGATAAGAGTTCGGATGCGAACATTCAAGTTTTCGGAACACCAGTACCCGAACCTGGCACCGTGTTGCTCCTCGGTCTGGGGTTGGTTGGGATTGCAGGGATCAGGAGGAGGTTTAAGAAGTAACAAAATATTTGTCGAAATAATTTACATAAAAGCAGGGTCAGAAATGGCACTGCTTTTTTTTGCTATAAAGCAATAAAGCAGCTACGTCCCCAATGGGGTTCCCGTCCCCCAAGGGGTTCCGCATTCTGTTTCGACAGACTCTAAGGAAGAGCTTTTCAGATATTACTACTGCTTCATATCCAGCATTTCCCTGATTTTCCTGAGCAGATCATTGGGCCTCACCGGTTTTGAAATGAACTGGATATTTTCTCCGAGGATCCCTTTCTGCTGTATAATATCTGCCGCGTACCCACTGACAAACAGGACGTCGATATCCGGGCGCTGAGCTTTCACGGTTTTGTATACCTCTCCGCCACTTTTCTTAGGCATCATTACATCCAGGATCAGCAGATCGATCTCATGTTTGTGCTCCGCGAACTTTTCCAGCGCATCCTCGCCGTCAACGGCAGCGATGACGCGATAGCCGGAATCCCGGAGAAAGCTGCCCGCCATAGTCCGGACAATATCGTCGTCTTCCGTGAAAAGAATGGTTTCCGTGCCCCCTCTTGGCGGTGGTTCGACTTCGGCATCCGCTGTAGCGATCATTTCGGTGATGAGCGGAAGATGAATCTTGAAGGTGGTGCCTTTGCCCGGTTCGCTGTAAACATTGATGAACCCGTTGTGCTGCTTGACGATCCCGTACACAATTGCGAGACCAAGACCCGTACCCCGACCCAGTTCCTTTGTTGTGAAAAACGGCTCGAAGATCTTTGCCCGTGTATTCTCGTCCATGCCGCAACCGGTGTCAGAAACATTGATAATAGCGTAGTTCCCGGGCTTGATTAGCCCATGGAAGCTGTAATGTTCCTCTCTCTTTTCCTCTGTAGTAATTATAAGAGATCCTCCTTCAGGCATTGCATCACGTGCATTCACGGCCAGATTCATGAGTACCTGCTCGATCTGGCCCTCGTCGGCTAAGAGTCTCAACGATTGCTCGGAAAGTTTTGTGATGAATTCCACATCAGCTCCGATTAGGCGTCCCAGAAGTTTTTCCACCCTACCTACGATATCGTTGAGTTCGACCGGTTTAGGATCAAAAGCCTGCTTCCTGCTGAAGGTGAGGAGGCCCCGGGTCAGCTGGGCCGCCCGGTCTGATGAAGAGAGTATCTGGTCGATCATGACCATTTGAGGGTCATCAGGCGCAAGCCTTGTCTTTATCATGAAGCCGTAGCCGCAGATAACGGTGAGCAGGTTGTTGAAATCGTGTGCCACACCTCCGGCAAGAGTGCCGATGGATTCCATTTTTTGCGCGTGGTAAAGCTGGTTCTCCAGGCTTTTTTTCTGGGAAATATCGCGTACAATCGCCAGGAGCACTGGTGCGCCATCCAGTTCAAAACGGCTCAGTACAGCCATGGCATCGAATTCGCTCCCGTCCGGACGGCGGTGCCTCCACTCGAAGCTTTGCGGATTCCCCGCCAGCGCGGCTGTAATCAATTCTTTGGCATTCAGATTCGTGTCCCGGCCGTCGGGCTGTGTGGGGGGGGAAAAATATTGGGGATTCCTTTTGAGGAGTTCCGCTTTAGTGCAACGGAACATTTCCGTTGCAGCTGGGTTGCATTCGATGAATCTTGAGTCCGCGGCAATGAGGAAGATCGTATCGCGGGCGCTCTCGAAGATGGCGCGGAACTTCTGTTCGGAACGGGCAATATCCGCCTCGGCCGCTATTTTTTCGCTGATGTCCCTGACGTAGGAGACGATGAATACTTTCCCGGATACTTGCAAAGCATGACCCGTCACTTCAACGGGAATCAGGACGCCTTCCCTGGTCCTGTGGCGTCGCTCAATGGTACATGAACCCTTTTCACTGATCATTTGCACCATCTTGACGCCCTCATCGAACGTAAAATCAGGATCTATGTCGTAAACAGACATCTCCAGCAGTTCCTCACGGGAATATCCCAGGTAACCGCAAGCCTGGTTCACATAGCAGAAACGTCCCCCTTCCCATGCCCAGAAAATCGCTATTGATGCGTGATCAACGGAATACTGGGTTTCCCAGAGCGACTGCTCGACCTGTTTGCGTTCTGTAATGTCGCGGTTGCAACATCGGTTGCCCAGGAAAACACCGGCTTCGTCCACAATTGGTTGACAGGAGTGTTCCAGCCAGCGGATGGCGCCGTCGGCGCGGAAAATTCGAAAGACAAGATTGTCGGCCCTATGCAACTCTGCGCAACGAAAGGTGGCATACAACTCCCTGTCGTCTTGATGCAACAGCCTGCTCAAAAGTTCGGGATCTTCGTAAAACTGTTCAGCGTCGTAACCGGTTATCCGCTTGCATGCCGGAGAAATATACCGAAACACTCCGTCGGGATCGATCCAGTACTCCCAGTCGTAAGTGTAATCGGCGACCGTCCGGTACTTGATTTCCTGCTCCTTGAGCGCTCGGAAAAAATTATTTCTGTTTCTCCACCCTCGATATACAAGCCATGAGGAAAAATGCGTAACAACAAGGAAAAGGAAGGCCGTCACGGTCATTTTTACGACCTCGGCGCGCCATTCCTTCAGGTAGTCGCTGCTGGCAAAGCCGACGATGATATGAAGCGGATATTTGACGAGCCTCCGGAATGAATAGGTACGTTCGATATTGTTGCTCTGTGCGGTAGTTTTGAAGGTACCACTCATTTTTCCTGTGTGAAACAATTCCGTCATCTCGCTGGATACTTTCTTCAAGTCTATCGTGCTCCCTGGCCAGCCAGCCTTGGGATAACGGGCAATCACCCCCAGTTCCAAGTCTCGCAGCACAATGGCCCCGTTAGGTCCGACGTTGATAGAGGAGAAGTGCTGAAGGAAATATTCCAGAGAGAGTTCACCGCAGACTGTCCCGGCAAAGGCTCCATCGCCCAGATTAATCCGGCGCGCGAGTATGACCACCCACTTGCCGCTGATACCGCTCTTGATCGGCTTTGAAATAAACAAACCGGATCCCGGGTTTTGACGCAACTTCTGGAAATAGTCGCGGTCGGAAACATTGCTCAGGGTCCCTGTGCCGGTACCCGTATGGTAGACCACTTCGCCACGAGCATCGATTAAAGCCAGGCGTTCTAGTTCCGGCATCTGGGATTCCATCCGATTGAGGAAAACCTTCAGTTCATGCCGATTGACGCCTCCTCTTGCGAACTGATGCTCATATTCCTCCACTGCAGAAAACAGTACCAAATCGGTCTTGTCAATGATGCCGTCGATATGCTGCTCAAGCACCCTCGACAGATTCCGCGTCTCAATTGCTGCCCGTTCTTCATATTGATTCCGGCTCTGGTGCAGCGATAAAACTATAAGGGCAATGACAAACAAATTCAGCAGCAGGACTGCGGCAGTAATGCGACCTAAGAAAGCGCCTATTGTAAGCGACGGTTTATTGACACCAATAAGTTTTTTCATTCCCAATCTATACCTCAATTTGGTTATTCATAATAGGCAGCCTGTGGTCGCCATTAATCCCGTGAGCAACAAAACCCGGTCATCTTCGGAACCTCTGGGGGCACCCATTAACAGAGGCACCATCAGGGTCAGGTCACACCATCAGGGTCACCCAAGATAATAAGTTTGTTCTTATCAACTTGGTAGACCCCAGTGATTTCTTACCCCCAGTGGTTTCTTCAGTGGTTTCCATTCGCAGTAAAAAACCCCGATCGCCCCAAAAACGACTGTGCGCAAGAAAAGTTCAAAAAGCGGTGAACGGCACATAAAAGTGTCGGGAGAAGGGGACGCTGCTAGCTAATTAACTAATTATTACAATAGTTGATTAGCTAGCAGCGTCCCCCTATGGGTTCCCCGGGTTATGGGGCTGGTTATGCCATCAGACTGCTGCACCACTTATCATCATGATCAAGACCAGCAGAACAATTATGACAACTGCGTGCTCTCGTATGAAGGCGGGTCCAATGGTGAGAGCGACAACGCTCAGGATTAGAATTACAACACCTAGCAGCTCTCCGATGTATTTGTTTTTCATGATGTTCTTTATTTATCTGTTGCCTTATTTCTCAAATGAACTTTCCTTCTCTGTGTACTGATTTAATTTCGAGCAACCCCGACAAACTCTCAACTGTGGCAGTTTCATCCTTGCTATACTCACGATTTTTCCGAGACCAAAGCAAATGTTGCAGATTGCTTGCCCGCAAACTTTACAAATTCCGCCACTAGCGATCTCGAACTCCTGCCCGCAGCAGTGGCATTTCCAAGGCATTATTTCATTTTTCATTTTCTTCTCGCATAACGGGGTTGAAGTTTACCAGACGGATTCTCGGTCTGGTAAACTTCATGTTGAGCTTTTTCAGATGCCCATGTCCATTCAGAAGCAAGTATTTCTTAGGCACGAAGGCATAATGCTTCAATGAGGTGCTTAACGTCCCAGATTTCTGGAATAGCTAGCTCGAAATGACTCTCTGGAGACAATCGGGTTAGGACTCTGATGCCACCAAACCCTAACGTACCTTTTGTGGCATAGCTGTACTCGAAACAAAGAACATCTTCAAAGCCATCGTTGTTGAAATCTGCCCTCACAGCTTCGACTAACGAGTGACCCATATACTCGGATTCCACATTGAAGGAGTTACTTGTAACATTGCGAACACGCAGGTTTCTTTTGTCTATTTGGTCTTGATATGTTCCTTCTACTGGAATAACTGTGTCACCAAGTTGAGGGAACATGTCAAATGGCATTAAGTTCATGTTGGCAATACTGACGTATGGTGCGGAAATATAGCTTGTGTAGGAATAGTGGCCGCCTCAAGGGCAACCAAAAGCCCACAGTAATGCTCGAAGTATGCAGCAATCTTTATGTCAAAGCCACAGGCGGGGCAAAACCCTGCCATTACTGCATCGATGTACTGGCGGCATGTCCTGACATAACGTCTTACCTCATTTTTACCTACAAGATTCAGTCCGTCTATATGGTCGTTCCTCCCAAATTTCATTGGAAGATCTTTTAAACCTTCTATGTCTGACTTTGAAATTACAGAGACTTCGGTTGTATCAGCAAATCGCATATTAACGATTAAATTGAATATTTCTTCAGTGTTGTCTTGGTACTTATCAAGAAGAGCTGCAACTTCTTTAACCGTCAATTGGCCATTATCAAGACATCTTTGCAAAAGGATCAGCGCTTTTCCTTTTGCGTTACGTGCAGCAATCAGAGCAATGTTATTTTCTATGGTTGTGATCTTACTGGCTGCAATGCCCAAAAAATAATGAACGTGTGCCGGTTCAAGGACTAGGTGTCCTTTTTGAAGATTGATTTCTGGCTTGCAAGGCACAAGATTGCCAAATCCGCTTAGATTGAATTCTCCAATATTCAGCTGGGCTTTGATTTCTTCGAATCGGACGGGATCGTCCGATAAAGATTCCGGCAGGATGTGGTCAATGTGGAAGGTACCAAAATCAAGTGGCTCCCTTGTATAAGCACATTTCTTACCGTAGGCCACAAATATGGCTTCGCGTTCTATGACCGAGAATTGTTGCTTTGACACCTTTGTTCCTAGCCTCTTAGTCTTTCTTCTTAAATTGCTCAACGTCGTGGTGGCGCACCAGAGCGTCAGCGTCTGTGTGCCGCCGTCTTGTTATCCGTTTGCTGTAGCTTGGCTTCGATCCTGTCCAAAGCCTTTAGCTTTTCATCTCGATGTGACCAAGTTGTCGCCGCTTGTGCCTAGGCTCGTTGACGTCCGATGGCTTCTAGAGCTAGTTGTCGCGCTTGCCGGTCACAGGTAGCTCTAAGCTTGATGTCAGCAAAGGCGAGACCAATTGATACTTCATCGCGAGTAACTTCGTCTATAGCGCCTATGTCTTTGTATCCCCACTGCTTTGCAAGGCTCTCAAGGAATTTAATCGGTTGCCCGTCCTTGTGCATCTTGAGCCAATCGCAATAGTTCTCCAGTAGGTCGGCTCCGGTGTCATTGCCGTTCGGCGAGAAATCGTCCGCACACTCCCAAAAGAATGGATCGTCCAAAATGTCGCGAGCGCTGGGGTGAAAATCCTCCCAGTCTATCCCCAGCTTCTCCAACGGAGACATCGCATCGCGCTTGGCTTTGTCTGCAGCCTTCAACTTTGCAGCAAGGTCTTGTAGATCGTCCTCCGAATTAGGGATCAGCTTTCTGGCGGCTTCACAATGGCTTATGAAATTGTCAAAATTGAAATTATCGGTTTTATTTAATCGTTTTCTTAGCAACCTCAATGCTTCTATAACTTCTTCAACTCCCTTTTTAAAGAGTGGGAGAGATGTTGTTGGCGAAGGCTTCCAGTCCTGCCCATCCATAAGCTCGCTTGCAATGTCAATTTCGACCTTAAATTTTGCTCTTCGATAAGTTATCTTCGGTAGCGTTGACCGGTAGCTATTGTGCCTCTCCAAGAGCGTCTCCAGAGTCTTTCTTGCAGGGCCAGAGTCCCGAAAGTGCAGAGTGACTGTAATTTCCTTAATCGCATCGCCAAAACTTCCTCCTCCCATCAAAAGAAAATCCCCAATCCGGGACAGCGTCGTGTGGCCGCCGTAGCGGTTGTAGGATTTGGCCATAACATAGAAGTCCATATGGTTATTCCTTTCTTCGGATACACCTGTTAGAGCCGGGTTTGGCATTCAGGGCGGTACAGTCACACCCTGGCTTTTACCACCGCTTTACGGCCCGGCAGGCGGTAAATATGCTCCAACATCTATAGCGGTTGAAGCTCTCCTGCTTATCGATCTGCGGCGGTGATACCTTCCAGTATCGCATCGGTGGTCCTGATATTGGCGTAGACCGCTCCCAGGGCTGCCAAAAAAGAACCATGCACATGGCTGGCGGGAATATCTTCACCCGCGAAGAATAGGTTTCTGGTGGCACAGGCGTCCTGCGCCACGGTGCAGCCGAAACCGAAATCGAAGGCGGCCCTGACCGTGGCGTCCACACACATGCTGGTCATCATGCCGCAGACAAGCAAATGGCTGATTCCGGCGGCTTTCAGGCGCTCCAGAAGATCGGTGTCGCGGAAACTGTTGGGATAATGCTTGGTGATGACCGGCTCGTCCGGCAACGGCGCGACTCCGGGGTAAATCTCGATCCCGCTGGTGTCAGGCAGAAAGAAACTGGCGGTGGGTCGCGAGGAAATATGCCGGATGTGGTAGACCGGCCAGGCTGCGCGCCGAAACGCGGCCAACAACCGTTCTGCGGCTCCGGCAGCCTCGATGCTGCCGACCAGCTCCATGCGGCCGCCGGGAAAGTAATCCTTCTGTATGTCTATCAGTAATAGTGCCGTGCTCATAAGCTGCCCTGCCTCGTAGATTGAAATATATTCACCTGTATGCCAAGCCCGGCAATCAGTCAACAGGCAAATTGACAAAACACCGTCAATTTTGAACACAAAAAAAGGGATCAGCGTTTCCGCTAATCCCTTGAATTGTTTGGTGGAGCTGAACAGGATCGAACTGTCGACCTCTTGACTGCCAGTCAAGCGCTCTCCCAGCTGAGCTACAGCCCCACAAAGTGAAACGTGTATCTATCAAACTATTTTGTTCCTGTCAATGATTATATGTCGGGGCCGCCTTAAAAAATTGATCCGGGTAAAATCAAGCCTGCATTTAAAAATTACCTTGACTTGATCAGCTGTTTTAGTTTATTTATCTCGTCTCTTTATGGTGGCTATGGTGAAGCGGTCAACACTTACGACTGTGACTCGTACATTCGAGGGTTCAAATCCCTCTAGCCACCCCAAAATTTCAAAGGCCGCGTCTTCCCGACGCGGCCTTTTTTCATTCCCCTTAACCTTACCCCCCCTACCCCACCTCGGCGTATTCCCGGATTCGAAACTCGGCCCCCAGCGATTCCGCCAGACTGCGGCAGGCCTCGATATCGCTGCCCGGCACGGTCACGGCGCTGGCCACCACCTGCGGGATAAATTGGGTCGCTTCACGGATGAAATCGCAGACACCGGCGAAACCGGCTTCGCCGAAGGGGGTATTGCAGAGCGCGGCGTAGGTTTCGGCGTCGGGCGCGTTCAGGCTGACCGAGATACTGTCAACCAGCCCTTTGAGTTCGGGCAGAATGTTGCGGCCATGCACCAGGTTGGCCTGGCCGTCGGTGTTGATGCGGATGCGGTAGCCGCGGCGCTTGAGCTCGCCCGCCACCTGCCTGACCAGCTCAAGCCGGATCAGCGGCTCGCCGTAGCCGCAGAAGACCACTTCATCGATACCCTCGGGTTGCCCCACGGCCGACATCACCTCCTCGAAAGAGGGTTCGCCGTCCAACAACAGGTTGTGCCCCTTGACGGTGAAATTGTCGAACTTCGCGCAGAAACTGCAGCGGTTGGAGCAGCGGTTGGTGATGTTCAGGTAGAGCGAGTTGCGGATGCGGTAGGCGATCTTGGTCGATTGGTCCCAGAGGCGGATACCGAACAGGTCGCGCACGTTCTTGGTGGTGATGCGGGCCACGTCGGCCAGGGTCAGCCCCTTCAGCTCGGCGACCTTCTCTGCCGCGAGCAACACGTGGGCCGGTTCGTTACGCTTGCCGCGAAAAGGCACCGGGGTCAGGTAGGGGCAGTCGGTCTCCACCAGCATGCGGTCGATGTTCACGGCCCGCACCACGTCCCGCAAGGCCTCGTTCGACGGATAGGTGATCGTTCCGGGGATCGAGATGTGGAACCCCATCGCAATCGCCATGGCGGCCATTTCCGCATCGCCGGAGAAACAGTGCAGCACACCGCTGCGCACCGCCTCTTTCCGCAGGATCGACATGACCCGCTCATGGGCATCGCGATCGTGGATGATGACCGGCAGCTTCAGTTCGTCAGCCATCCGCAGGAAACGGCGGAATACAGTTTCCTGGACATCGCGCGGTGAGCGGTCGCGGTAGAAATCCAGTCCGATCTCGCCGATCGCGACGACCCTGGTGCTTGATTGGGCCAGTTCGCGGATCACGTCGTAGCATTTTTCGGTGACACGCCCGGCATCGTGGGGGTGTATTCCGACCGCGGCATACAGCTGCGGGTACTTTTCCGCCAGCTCGACCGATTCGCGGCTGGATTCGATATCGGTACCGACCACGACCATGGCCGCCACTCCGGCATCGGCGGCACGCGCCAGCATCTCGTCGAAATCGCCCGCATAATCATGATAGTAGATATGGGCATGGGAATCGATCAGCATCGGCTTTGAATCGCTCATCGGCTATCCCTTCAACTCTTCCTTGAGACCTTCCACAACCGCCTTGACTTCGGCAATCATTTCGGCCGCCTGCGACGAGGTCTCATATTTCAGATACTTTTCAAAAAATGCGATCGCTTCGGCCGTGCGATCCTGGTCCATGCAGATGCCTCCCAGGGTCAGGTAGGCCATGCCGTAGGCCGGGTCCAGGCGAATCGCTTCCAGACATTCCTCCTCGGCTTCCTCCAGTTCTTCCAGGTCGTATAACAGTTCCCCCAGGTTGAAATGGGCCACCGGATCCTCGGGGTCAATCTCGACCCCTTTTTCAAAGGCGTCGATCGCCCCTTCCACATCGCCTTTGCCATAGAGCGCGTCACCCAGAGCATTCCAGGCGAAGACATTATCCGGCTCCAGTTCAAGAGCCTGTTCAAAAGCGCTGATGGCCTCGTCACCGCGTTCCTGGCTGCCGTGAACCAGTCCGATGCTGACCAGCGCGTCGGCGTCCTTCGGGTCTATATCCAGCACTTTTTTATAACAGGCGATGGCGTCCTTGTGCTTTCCGGCTTCAAAGAGCATGTCTCCCAGCGTGGTCAGCGCATCAACATCCTCCGGAGCCAGCTTGAGCCCTTCCCGGTAACGCTCGATCGCATCGTCCAGCTGTCCGTTCTCGGCCAGCGCGTCACCGAGATAGAACCAGCTGTCCGGCTCACCCTTGTGGTTGTTCCAATACCCCAGAAATATTACGATCGCATCTTTGATCTTGCCCGAGTCGAGCAGGTCAAGCCCCTTTTTTATGTCCGGATTGATAACTGTGTCGCTCATAACTAATCCCCTGTCTCCGATTGAAATCGTTGACCAAGATAGCAGACACTCCGGGACATTTCCAGCGTATATCGGTCATCAGTGTTTTACTTTCAATTAAAAAACATCTATACTCCCCAGAAATCCAGTGCAACGGGGCATTCCGATGAAAGAAACCCAGCAATCGCTCAGTTTGCGTACCCTCGAAGATATCAGCACGATCATATTACATTCACACGACCTGCAGGAAACCCTCGACAATATAGTGACATTGGTAGCAAAGCGCATGGGCAGCGATGTCTGTTCGATCTACCTGCTTGAGGCTGACGGCGAGACACTGGTGTTGAAGGCCACCAAGGGGCTCTCGAAAGCCTCGATTAACCGGGTATCGATGAAAGTCCATGAAGGTCTGACCGGCCTGGCGGTGGAAAGCCGCGACATGGTCATGACCGACAACGCCCCTTCTCACCCGCGCTACAAATATTTCAAGGAATCAAAGGAAGAACGTTTCCTCTCCTTTTTGGGGCTGCCGCTGTTCGAGCATAAGGCTCCGATCGGAGCAATCGTTGTTCAGACCCGAGAGGCGCGCCGTTTTAGCGAGGATGAAATCAGCGCGCTGCGCACGATCACATTTCAGATCGGCAGCATCATCCACAATGCCAGGTTGCTTGATTCCATCCAGCACAAGGAACAGGAGCGGGCCTGGTTTGAGCAGGAGCTGGCCAAGGTAAAAAACGGCTCGCTCAACGGTGCGAAACCTTCAAAGAGTGCCGACAAGCGGACTTCCAGATCCAGGTCGCTGTCGGGCACCGCCGTATCGGGGGGCTTCAGCCACGGCAAGGTCTACATACTCGACCGCTTCAACGACAAGGTGGTGAAACTGGCCAGGGTCGGCAGCAAGTCGGAGGAGCTGGAAAAGTTCAATATCGCGCTTGAAAAGACCAAGATCCAGACCATCTACATGGAAAAGCGGGTCAGCGAAACACTCTCCGCCGATGACGCCGCCATTTTCCATACCCACCTGATGATCCTGGAAGATCGCGGTTTCTCGTCCAAGGTGATTGACCTGATCGATAAAGGAGTAGGGGCCAGCCGGGCCGTCCACGATGTCGTGCAGCACTATATCCAGGCTTTTTCCGACATGGCCGACCCGTATCTGCGTGAGCGATCGGCCGACATGGATGACATCGGCAGGCGCATCATCGATGTGATTGTCGGCAACAACACCGGTGACATCATGCTGAAGGAAAAAAGGGTGATCGTTGCCGAGGAGATCTTCCCCTCCAACCTGGCCATGCTCGACCATGACAAGATCCTGGGGATCGTGACCGAGAAGGGTAACGCCTACTCGCATGCGGCGATCATGGCCAAGTCGCTGGGAATTCCCGCCGTACTCGGCATCGAAGGGTTGATGTCGGCCGCCAACGTCAAGGATGAAATCATCGTGGACGGCACCTCCGGACACATCTACCTTAATCCGGACGCAGCCATAAAAAAGGAATATGTCCGGCTGGAACATGACCATAGCACGCGCATGAAGGAGCTGGAGGGGTTGCGCAACCTGCCGGCTGTCACAACCGACGGTATCGCCATCACACTGAGCGCCAACATCGGCCTGATTTCCGATGTCAAGGTAGCAAACCTGCACGGCGCCGAGGGGGTCGGGCTTTACCGCACCGAATTTCCCTACATGGCCCGTTCAGCTTTCCCGAACCGCGAGGAACAGGCCAACATCTACCGCAAGATACTGGAAGGATTTCCCGGACAGACCGTCAACATCCGGACGCTGGATATCGGCGGCGACAAGGGGCTGCCATATTTCTCCTATCCCGCCGAGGATAATCCGTTTTTGGGATGGCGCTCGATCCGGGTATCGCTGGAGCGCCAGGACATCTTCAAGGAACAGTTGGCCGGGATACTACTGGCTTCCCAGGCCGGCAACCCGACCGTGATGTTTCCCCTGATCAGCAGCCTGGACGAGATCCGCCAGATCAGGGAGATCATGACCCTGGTCAGAAACGAACTGCTGCGCGAGGGGCACGATGTGCGCGGTTACATCCCGTTCGGAATCATGATCGAAATCCCGGCTGCGGTGCAGATCATCGAATACCTGGTGCGGGAAGTGGACTATGTCAGCATCGGCACCAATGACCTGATTCAGTACACGCTGGCGGCCGACCGCAACAACTCCCGCGTCAAGCAGTACTACGACCCGCACCACCCGGCCATTCTGCATTCGATCAAACGGGTCGCCGACGCGGCGGCCAAGGCAGGCAAGAAAGCATCGGTCTGCGGCGAAATGGCCGCTGATCCGCTGAATGCGCTGTTGCTGGCCGGCATGGGTATCCGCGAATTCAGCCTTTCCGCCCCCAGTATCCCGGTCGTCAAACAGGCCATCCGCAACCACGGCATGGACGCCTGCCGCAAGCTGGCGCGAACCGTTCTGGCCTGCCGCAGCAGCGCCGATATCAGGCGCTGCCTGGCGAATGCGCGCAAGAAGTTGTCCTTGTAAAGTATTCCTGCTTGCACGCACCGCTTTACAGCCGGTTGCAGGCATGATATTTTACGCGGTCAACAGATTCCGTCCGCATTTAAAATTCGACAGGCATTCAGAGGTATCCATATTTTGTACGACGGTCGCCCCACCCTTGCCGAAATAGACCTTTCGGCGCTTCATCACAACTTTAAAACCATCCGCTCGTCAATCCCGCCTCGCACCGAAATTCTTGCGGTTGTAAAAGCCGACGCCTATGGCCACGGTTTCATGGACATCAGCCGCGAACTGGAAAAACTGGGCGTCAATGCCTTTGGCGTGGCCTTTCTGGCGGAAGGCATCCAGCTCCGCAAAAGCGGCATCGACAAGCCGATCCTGCTTCTGGGTGGCGTATATCCGGGACAGGAACGTAAATGCATCGGCTACAACATCTCCACGACGGTTTTCACGATGGAGCAGGCAGTGGCGTTGAATCACGCCGCCGGTAAACTGTTCCGCAAGGCACAGCTGCACCTGAAAATTGATACCGGCATGGGGCGGCTCGGCGTGCAATACAATTCCACCCCGCGGTTCCTGGCTGAATTGAAAAAACTTCCGAACATTGCCCTGGAGGGCATCATCTCGCACTTCGCCAGTGCCGACGAACTGGACGAGTCCGGACAGTATTTCACCAGGCTGCAGGCCGAGCGTTTCAACTGGGCGGTGTCCGAGGTCCGCAAGGCCGGGTATTCCCCGCGTTACATCCATATTGCCAACAGCGCTGCCTCCCTTTTGAGGGAAATACCGGGGTGCAACCTGGTGCGGCCGGGGATCGCCCTCTATGGAGCGTTGCCGTCCGCCGACTTCCAGGGCAAGCTGAACATAAAACCGGTGATGCATCTCAAAAGCCGCATTGCCATGCTCAAACTGGTTGAAGCGGGAACCACGGTCAGCTATGCCAGACGTTTTACAGCTGAAAGTAAAACCTTGATCGCCAGTGTTCCGGTCGGCTACGCCGATGGTTATCCACGCGCTCTCACCAACCGGGGCGAAGCGCTGATCCGTGGCCGCCGGGCAAAAGTGGCCGGCACGGTCTGCATGGACTGGATCATGCTGGATGTAACTGACATTCCTTCGGTTGCGGTTGGTGACGAGGTGGTATTGCTGGGGCCCGATGGCCAGGGCAATGCGATACAGGCTGAAGAGCTGGCCAACTGGGCCGGCACGATCCCCTATGAGATTTTCTGCGGCATCAGCAAACGGGTTCCGAGAGTCTATCTGAAATAACACGCGGTTTCAGGAGCAATCTGACAGATGATAAAGCTTACACAGCTTGTAAAAGCAGCCGGTTGAGCCGCTAAACTGGGCCCATCAAGCCTGGCTAAGGCCCTGGACGGGCTTTTTACATTCGATGACAAAAATCTGCTGGTAGGTCCGGAAACCTGCGATGACGCCGGTGTTTACCGGATATCGCCGGAGTGCGCCCTGGTGGAGACGGCCGATATCATCACCCCGCTGGTTGACGATCCCTATACCTTTGGCCGGATTGCCGCCGCCAATGCGATCTCCGACGTATATGCGATGGGGGGCAGACCTGTAACCGCCATGAACCTGGTCTTCTTTCCAGTCTGCTCCATGCCGGGTGAGGTTCTGCGTGAAGTGCTGGCCGGCGGGCAGAGTATTCTGCGGGAAGCGGGAGTCTGCCTGGTGGGTGGCCACACGGTCGAGGATGAAGAATTGAAGTACGGTCTGTCCGTGACCGGCCTGGTGAATCCGGACCGGATCATCCGCAACTCCACGGCCCGGCCGGGCGATGTTCTGCTTCTGACAAAACCGCTGGGATGCGGCATTATTTCCACCGCCATCAAGGGTGAGATGGCTTCGACCGAATCGGTACAGGACGCTGTTCAGTGGATGACAACCCTCAACCGGGATGCGGCGAAAATGATGATCGAACATCAGGCCTCCGCCGCCACGGACGTAACCGGTTTCGGCCTGATTGGCCATGCCTGCGAGATGGCGCGGGGCGCCGCGGTCACGATCAGGCTGGAGCTGGCATCAATTCCACTTTTGAGCGGAGTGTCCGGGTTGGTCAAAGACGGAATGGTTCCGGCCGGCTGTTACCGCAACCGTGACCACTATCTGCCATTCCTGCACATTTCCGAAGATATGGACGAGGAGCGGATGCTGCCGCTGTTTGACCCGCAAACTTCCGGCGGACTGCTGATCGCGCTGGCCCCAGACGATGCCGGACGTTTTATCTCCGAAGCGGAAGACAAGGGCATTTTCACCCGCAAAATCGGCTCGGTAATGCCGTCCGGCCAGTTCCTGATAGAGATTGCCTGAAATGCCAGAGATTGCGCTAGCCATTGATTTGGGAACCACCACGCTGGCCGCGTCGCTTGTCGATTGCGGCGACGGCCGACGCATTGCGATGCTGGGTGCGATGAATCCGCAACGCAGATTCGGAGCCGATGTCATCAGCCGTCTGGACGCTGCCATCAGTTCCGGGAGCGTGCAGCGGGAGATGACGGACCTGATCCGGGCGGAACTCCTGCGCATGGCCCATGAGCTCTGCCGGCAGAGCGGTATCGCCTGGGAAGATGTCAGTAGGGCGGCCATTGCCGGCAATCCGGCCATGCAGCACATCCTGATGGGACTACCGCTTAAATCGCTGGCTTTTCCACCCTATCGCCCGCTCTACACTTCCGGAACAAATCTCAAGGCCGTTGATCTCGACTGGGATGGCAACGCGGAAATATACCTGTTTCCGATGCCGGGAGGATTCGTGGGAGGCGATACGGTTTCGTTTCTGTACGGAGCCGAGCCGGGTGATGCGACACTCTGCCTGGACATGGGCACCAATGGGGAAATCGCGCTGCTGAACGGCGATCGGATCTGGGCAACTTCCGCCGCCGCCGGCCCGGCCTTCGAAGGGGGCAACCTTTCCTGCGGCATGGTTGCGCTGCCTGGCGCCATCAATTCGGTGCGCATCGAGGAGGACCGGGTCAGGCTACAGGTGATCGGCAACGGCCAACCGCTGGGCATTTGCGGCTCGGCGGCCATCGAAGCGATCACTGAACTGCTTCGCTGCGGAATCATGGAGGCAAGCGGCAGACTGTACGATGCAGGTGAGATTTCATCAAATCTCGCCTCCAAGATAATCAGTCATAATGGCGCCAACGCCTTTGTACTTCACCGGGATGCGCAACGCCTGATTCTGCTTACCCAGGACGATATTCGCCAGGTGCAGCTTGCCAAGAGCGCCATCAGGGCCGGAATCGAGGTTCTTGCCGAAAAGTCGTGTATACGTTGCCAGGCTTTGAAGAATGTGATTCTGACCGGATCGTTCGGTGCGGTTTTACGCGCTGATTGGCTGAAAACGATTGGAGTTTTTGACGAAAGCATGATACAT
>MGZK01000123.1 GCA_001802125.1 Geobacteraceae bacterium GWC2_55_20 | reverse complement strand
TAAGTCCAGGTTTTATCGGCGTGCATCCGTTTTTCTCGGCGGTTAACTGCCGTTTATAGGTTCAAGAAAATAGATTTTTTGTTGTCAGTTCTCTGTGTTCTCTGTGATCTCTGTGGCTAACCGCCGTTTTAAGGATTATCCATGCAGCGAAAACAGGAACCGGCCCTTTCCCAGGGGACGCTGATACGATTGGTGCCGCAGGTCTTGCACAGCGTCACCGGAATCACGGCCGAGATGTGGAAGCGCATGTTCAGCAGATCCTCGTGCTGCCAGCAGCCCTTGTCCGCTCCGACCCGGACAGCGGCCCCTCCGCAGACCGGGCAGCAAAATTCGGCGCAGCTCCTGGCCGCGATATCAAGCCGCAGACTACGGGCTTTGCTGTCCAGAACGGCATTGGCAATATGCCATTGCGAAGAGAGTCCAAGGATTGATGAGTAGAGCGATGTGTCGTGCATGGCATGGGCCACCGTATATTTCGTGCCGCGTGAATGGAAAAAGCATCTCTTTGCGCCATTTGGATTACAATTATTGTACCATCCGAACCTGCCTGGGCTAACAGACTGTTTTTACAGGCTTCCGATCTGACGGGACCCCGCCAGCCAGAGACCTTGGATGTATCATTTTCTTACAGCGGAACCGTACCATCGTCGTCCTTATGCCGGTCTCCCCCCTCCACGCCGGGTAAAAGCAAAATATCCGTAACCTGCAAATATCTTTGCAGAGGCCAGCCGATCACGCTATAGTATCCAAGCGGCAGCGTCTGTGGACGAGAACCAGTGCGGAGGTACAATGCAACCGGATTCCAGACAGCAATCACCCTTCCGGAACAGTGATCATTTACGTCTGACGGACCGGGAACGCAACATCATGTTTTCCCCCCTGCGCCTGGTGCTGACCCTGGCGCTAAGTGTCTTCATCATTGAAACCTTCGTAATGATCCTGCTCTATATTCTGCCGGACATGCCTCCCCCGCTGGAATTTCTGCTGGACTCGACCATATTGACACTGTTCCTCTGCCCGATACTTTACCTGTGGCTTTTCAAACCGCTGTTGCACCTGGTTAGCGAGTATCGAGAAAATGCGCTCCTGCTGCAGGGATGCAAGATCAATCTCGAGGAGAAGGTCCGGGAAAGAACCGTCGAGCTCGATCTGGCGGTAGAGATGCTGCAAAAGGAAAATGAAGCCCGACGTGTAATCGAATCGGCGCTACGCGAGAGCGAGACGCGTTTCCGCCAGATATTCGAACAGAGCGAGGATGCCATCATCCTGATCTCATCGGGTGACCACTCCTTTCTGGATGTAAACATCCCCGCCGAACGGCTTTTCAACCGGAAGAGGGATGAGCTTATCTCTTCGGGACTGGAGGGGCTCGGACTGGGGCCGGGCAGTGAACTGGCCGACGCGATCAGGTTGATTTCAACCGATAAGCGGATCAACAATATCGATCAGCTGGAATGCCGCGACGAGGATAACGACACGCGCATACTCTCTTTTCGCGGCAAGATGATCACCCTGCAGGGAACGGAGGCCATTCTGGCAACTTTCCGCGATATCACCAGGCGGGTGCGGATGGAGGAAGACTCCCGCAACCTGCAGTCGCGCCTGATCCACGCCAACCGCATGACCTCGCTGGGACTGCTGGTCAGCAGCGTGGCCCACGAGATCAACAATCCCACCAACTACATCCTGGCCAACGCCGGCATCATCAAAAAAGCCTGGATTGACATGGAACCGCTTCTGGAAGAGCGTTACCGCCGCGGCGGAGATTTTGCGGTCGGCCAGACTACCTGGAAAGATGCGCGCACTTTCCTGCCGGACGCTTTTGACGGCATCCAGGACGGCGCCCGCCGCATCAGGGAAACAGTAGACAATCTTAAGGGGTACAGCCGCGACAGCCAGTCACTCCGCGAAACCAGGGCCGACATCAACAGTGTTGTCAGGTTGTCGGCATCGATCCTGGGACACCACATCTCCCGCATGACCGCCAACTTCCGCATGGAACTGACGGAGAACCTGCCGCCGGTCAATGGCAACATACGCCAACTGGAGCAGGTCGTGACAAACCTGATCCAGAATGCGCTGCAGGCGCTGCCGGACAAGAGTTGCGGAGTGCTGGTCACAAGCGAATTCAACCGGACCGGCAACGAAATCATCGTCCGGGTAGCGGATGAAGGGTGCGGTATCGACACCACCCTGACGGACCACATCATGGAACCGTTCTTCACGACTCGCCTGGAGCAGGGGGGCACCGGCCTGGGACTGTCCATCTGCGCCACCATCGTCAAGGACCATGGTGGACGCCTCGAATTCAGCTCGGAAGCGGGAAATGGCACGACCTTCTCGATGCACCTGCCGGCCGCGAAATATTCCGGCAGCATCACACCAGACGCAGTGGAGGCAGCTCATGACAACGGATAGACAGAGCCGGATCCTGATCGTGGATGACGAAGCCAATGTCCTCAAAGCCAGCTCGTCCACCCTCAAAATGCACGGTTTCAGCAACGTACTGACCGAAGAAGACAGCCGCCGGGTTCTTGACCTGCTGGCAGCCGAAAAATTCGACCTGGTCATCCTGGATCTGTATATGCCGCACATCAGCGGCATGGATCTGTTGCCCAGGATAACGGAACGCTACCCGGAGATCCCGGTCGTCATCGTCACGGCGGCCTACGAAATCGAACGCGCGGTATCCTGCATAAAAATGGGCGCCTTCGATTACATGGTCAAACCGGTCGAGAACGACCGCCTGGTGACAACGATCCTCAAGGCGCTGGAGCATTCGTCCCTGACCCGGCAGCTGACGCTGATGAGGGACAGCCTGCTCTACAAGAGTCCGGAGCGACCGGAAGCCTTTAACGACATAATCACCCAGGACACCGGCCTGCTGAAACTGTTTCAGTATATCGAGATCGTGGCCCGCACGATGCAGCCGGTACTGGTTTACGGGGAATCCGGCACCGGCAAGGAACTGATCGCCCGCGCCCTCCATCGCTTGAGCGGCTGCAAGGGCGAGCTGATTTCGGTGAACCTGGCCGGACTGGACGACAACATGTTTTCCGACACGCTCTTCGGACATCGCCGGGGCGCGTTTACGGGAGCGGACACCACCCGCGAAGGGCTGGTTGTCAGGGCGGCCGACGGGGTGCTGTTCCTTGATGAAATCGGCGACCTGAGCCAATCTTCACAGCTCAAGCTGCTCAGGCTGATTCAGGAGCGGGAGTTCTACCCGGTCGGGTCGGATACCCCGCGCAACTGCACCGCCAGGATTGTCTGCGCCAGCAACGGTGACATCAAGGCCCTGGTCGCGGAGGGACATTTCCGGAACGACCTCTACTACCGGCTCTGCACCCACCTGATTGCGCTTCCCCCTTTAAGAAAACGCAAGCAGGACATACCGCTGCTGCTGGCTCATTTTATCAGCCAGTCCGCAACCAGGCTCGGCAAACGCATACCGGCCTATCCACGGGAGCTGGTGGATCTGCTGGCGACCTATTCCTTTCCGGGCAATATTCGCGAACTCCAGGGATTCGTATTCGATGCGGTGGCGCGCTGCACTACCGGAACGCTCTCGCTGGATCCGTTCAAGAGCATGATCTCGGGGCAGGCCCTGCCGCCGGCCACGCCGGTTTCGAACGATGATGAGACGGGAAATGATGAGCTGGCTCAACAGCTGGAAGGCATCTGGGGACACTTCCCGACCCTGCGCGAGGCGGAGGACACGGTCGTCATGGCTGCAATGAAATCTGCGCGCGGCAATCAGGGCATCGCCGCCAGCATGCTCGGCCTGAAACGCCAGACGCTCAACATGCGCCTGAAGATCATGGCCCAACGCAGTTGAGCTTTTCCGGCACCGGTGATGAAAAAAGGGCTGCGATGGATTTCGCAGCCCTTTTGTTTTGCATGACCGGCCCGGTTTTCCCGGCGGATCAGTTCTCGACCCGCATGATTCCCCACTGGCCGTTCAGGAAGTGGACCGGGAGCATGTCGCGGTAAAGATAATCACCGGTGATTCCGAATGCACCGCCCGCCCCGAACTCGGGGATGATGTCGTAGTGCTCCGATGGCCCGAGCTGGTCCTGGGTACCGGTCCAGTAAGACTTCTGGCTACGGGCTATTTTGGTCGAGTTGTTGATATACGGCTCGCGCTGCCAGACATGTCCGTTCAACCCGAAGACATGGTTGCGGTTCTGGCCGCCGGGATTGACGATCCTCACCCGGACCTCGTCCCCCTTTTTGGCGGTGAAGACCGGGGTGACCGGATCCAGCGGGTTGGCCGGGTTGGCCGGATCGGCGCCAAGGCCGACCAGATTATTGGAAAGGGCGTCGGTAAAATCCCGCTGCTTGATCTGGGCGGCGCTGGCCAGCGGGTTGATGCCCATCCTGAACCAGAGCGGCTCGCTGCGATAATTGTAGGCCTTGAGTCCGGTATCCAGGGCATCCTCCATCCCGGTCGTGATCGGCACCGGAGTCCCGTTGCCGTACTGCATCGCGATATTGTTCTGGATCACCAGCACCTGCTCGCGGAAAGTGCTGTTGTCGGCCTTGACCACAACCGCCGATGCCCGTGAGGGGCGCTGCCCCAGCGGCACGCGGGCGTGGGGTGTCGGATAATCCTCCACCCAGCTGGAACCCAGCGGTTCGATCACCAGAGCACCGATCACACCTTTGCTGGGCTGCTTGATGCCGTCGGGCGGCATCAGGTTCGCCACGCCGAACTCCACCGGAGTCGCGATTCTCTGGTTGTTGACGATCCTGATATCGCCGGCGTACCAGCGGTAGGAGACCGTGTTGCCGGGGGCGACGGTCTGGTCCGGGTTGATGCCGACCCGGGTGCCGTCGGCACGGGTAATGTCGAACTCGACCAACTGGGGATGGAGTCCCACAACGGAGGAGGTCTTGACCTGGTTGTAGTTGAAGTTATCGATTATGTTGACGACCGCGCTGAATCCGGGCTGTTCATTGATCGGATTGGTTACACGGTTGCGCAGGGTCACCTCGATGCAGTCGCCGGCAGCAGCGCGCAGCACCAGCGGCTCGATCGGCACACCGGCCACAAGTTTCGGCGGCGTCTGATTGTCCAGATCGGAACTGCGGACATAGATTATTGATGACGGGTCATTCAACGGCCCGGTTCCCAACGCGCCGGAACGGCTGTTATAGACCAGGGTGCCACCGGGGAGGGAATCCCGGGCCGATATCGCGGAAATATCGTAACTGCGCACCGGCGCAGTTTTCGGACAAACCCCGTTGAAATCCAGGTCGTTGCTGACCGTCGCCGGAGCCGGTCCGACCGGATTGTTGGGCAGCGGCAGCAGGTTGTTCTGGCGGGTACTGTAGGAACGCAACAACCCCCAGGTCCCGGCCCAGAGACCGTCCGCGGAAGTATTCAGCGAATACATGTAATCGGCGACACTCCCCACCTGCCCCTTGTCGGCAATTACCTGGGTATCGAAGATGAACTGCTCCGAAATGCCGGCGTGCTGCGAGTTGCGATAGCCCGAATTGGGGGCGCCATGCTCCTGGAGCCATTTGAGGCCATGGATGGTGGCGTTGTGCGACTCTTCGGTGGCCCCCACCTGGAAGCGGACTTTGACCTTGTCGCGATTATAGGCCTGCAGCAGCGGGGTGTACGGGTCACTGGGCGCCACGTTGGCGGTCAGCGGCGGATAGAAGGTCGGCTGCACGTTCAGAAGCGGGTTTGCCCGGACGATATTGGAGGCATAGGCATAGGCCATGTCGCCGGCCGCACCGGCAGCCTGTGTGTTGGTCTGCGGGTCGCGGACACGCTCAGCGACCGGTTCGTTGCGATAGTTGACTAGGAAGGTGCCGTCATCGTTGACCGAAATCGCGGTGGGACATGGCGGCGCGGTGCCGTTGGGACAGATCTGCGGATCGCGGTAAATAAACGGCAGTCCGACCTCTTCCCGTCCCGGGGGGTTGATGGCCTTGGCCGGGTTGGTACACGGGACCGTGTGACAGGCGCCGTTTTCGTAGGCGATCGTAAAGTCGGCCACCTGGAACATGAACTCGCGGTAACTGTCGGCGGGATTGGCGGTGATGATGTCGGCCCGCCAGCTGGTGGGACCGCCATCAAAGCGGCCGCCGTAGAACTGGCCGGTTTCCGGGTTGCGCCAGCGGGAGCCCTGCGGCTCGGTGATCAGAGTGGCATACAGACCGGCCTGCTGGTGCGTCGAGGGGCCGAAATGATCGTGGGTAAAGACATTGCCCAGGGTACGTTCCTCACCCTTGTTGTTGAGCAGCACGTCCACGTACCAGCGCTGAACCGTGGTCCTGGCTCCGCTGATGTCCCGGCCGTTGAAGCTGGATCCGAAATAGGAGTGCGGCTTGGGTGTCAGCAGCATC
>MGZK01000122.1 GCA_001802125.1 Geobacteraceae bacterium GWC2_55_20 | reverse complement strand
TTGTTCTCGACCAGATCCGGACTGTTGACCGGGAGCGATTGGTAAAAGAGCTTGGCAAGCTGGATCTGCGCCATGTCCGCAAGGTGAAGGATGTTATTCGGGAAATGCTGGTGGATTGACGTTATCTGCAACACCTCCGATTGCGACAAAGAGATTCAATGTATAGCATTATTACTTACGGATTGACTGTGCCTTTGTTTATGTTTACACTTGAAAGTATAAACTTCATAAAAGGGTGACACATGAAAGCTACAGCAAAAGATCTCAGATTTCATTCAAAGGAATTATTAGACACCGTCAATAGGGGAGAGGAGGTTGTTATAACTTTCCGTGGAAAGCCTTGCGCCAAACTTATTCCCTTCGAGGCAGGTAAGAAAATATCCAAGAGTGAACTCTTTGGAATCTGGAAAGACGACGAAAGGACAAAAGACGTCGATAACTACGTCAGAGAATTAAGGAAAGGACGATTTTAAATGGTGCTCATAGACACGGATGTTTTGATTTGGTACATGCGGGGTAACGAAAAAGCATATGACGCCATTGAGAATTTAAATAGTTTTTCTATCTCTGTCGTGACTTATATGGAATTAGTGCAAGGAATGAAAAATAAAAAAGAGTTGAACAGTCTCAGGCAAGCCCTTCATGGATGGGATGCTAAACTTGTTTATATATCGGAGGAAATATCCGCTAAGGCGATGTTTTTCGTAGAACAGCATTTTTTGAGTCATTCCATGCAATTAGCTGACGCTTTAATAGGGGCGTCTGCAATCACCCATGGACTTCCAATTCTAACTGGGAACGACAAACATTATAAAGTGCTGGGAGATCTCGTCGTGCATAAGTTCAAACCGTAATTTTTATCGCTAGAAGGGGCGTTTCAGCGAACTACTTGCGCATATTAGCCAACTCCTCGCCAACGCACACAAAATCTTGCGCCGCCTCCCTTTACTTGACACCATATCTTGCTATGAGGCATAATTCTCGCTTGATAGAATCAGCGGGAGGCAGTACCCCATGGAACCATCCGATATTGCTGGAAACGTATCCCCAAGCACCTTTGTGCACCTCCATCTTCATACCCAATACTCGCTGCTGGACGGCGCAATCCGCTTCGATGACCTGATCTCCAAGGCCAAGGAACAGAATATGCCGGCGGTGGCGATCACCGACCATGGCAACATGTTCGGGGCGGCCGAGTTCTACCTCAAATGCAAGAAGGCCGGCGTAAAGCCGATCATCGGCTGCGAATTGTACCTGGCGCCCGAATCACGCTTTTCCCGGGATGCCAGGGGCATTTCCGATGCGGCCTACCACTTGGTCCTGCTCTGCGAGAACATGCAGGGGTACCGGAACCTCTCTTACCTGACCTCGGCCGGCTACAAGGAGGGCTTCTACTATCGCCCCCGTATCGACCGCGAGCTGCTCTCGGGCCATTCCGAGGGGCTGGTCGCACTGTCGGCCTGCCTGAAAGGGGAAGTGGCGATGCAGTGTGGCCGGGGGCGGATGGAAGATGCCGTCGCGACTGCCCGCTGGTACAGCGAACTGTTCCCTGAGCGCTACTATATCGAACTGCAGGAAAACACGCTGACCGAACAGGACCTGGTCAACAAGCGCCTGATGGAGGTGGCTTCTGAGCTGAAGCTGCCGCTGGTGGCCACCAACGATTGCCATTACCTTAACCGCGAGGACGCCCGGGCCCACGAGGTGCTGCTCTGCATCCAGACCGGCAAGACCATGAGCGACCCGACCCACATGCGTTTTTCGGCGGAAGAGTTCTATGTGAAATCACCGGAGGAGATGGCGCGGGCCTTCTCCTACGCCCCGGAGGCGGTCAGCAATACCCTGGTGGTTGCCGACCGCTGCAACCTGGACCTGCCGGTGGACGGCAAGACCTATTATTTCCCGCACTTCGATCCCCCCGAAGGGCAGAACCACGACGAGATGCTGAGGGATCTGGCTACCGAGGGGCTCAAGGAGCGTATGGTTACGATCCTGGCCAAGTATCCCGACATGACGCTGGAACAGCAGCAGGCCTATTTCGACCGTCTGGCGATCGAGCTGGACTGTATCCGCGACATGAAGTTCCCGGCCTACTTCCTGATCGTATCCGACTTCATCCGCTGGGCCAAGGACCGCGGCATCCCGGTCGGGCCGGGCAGGGGCTCGGCGGCCGGTTCGCTGGTGGCCTATTCGATCAAGATCACCGATCTGGACCCGCTCCCCTATAACCTGCTGTTCGAACGTTTCCTGAACCCGGAACGTATCTCCATGCCTGATATCGACGTGGACTTCTGCCAGGACCGCCGCGGTGAGGTGATCCAGTACATGGTGGAGAAGTACGGGCGCGACCGGGTCTGCCAGATCATCACCTTCGGAACCATGGGGGCCAAGGCCGTGGTGCGCGACGTTGGCCGTGCGCTGAACATGACCTACGGCGATGTGGACAGGATCGCCAAGCTGATCCCGGACGACCTGAAGATGACCCTGAGCAAGGCCCTGCAGCAGGAACCGCAGCTAAAGGAGCTGTCCGCGGAAGACCCGCAGGTCAAAGACCTTCTGGATACCGCGCTCTGCCTGGAGGGATTGACCCGCCACGCCTCGACCCATGCCGCCGCCGTGGTGGTGGCCCCGGACCAGCTGGAAGAGTTCCTGCCGCTTTACAAGGACCAGAAGACCGGTGCGATCAACACCCAGTATTCAATGAAATATGTCGAACTGGTAGGTCTGGTCAAATTCGACTTCCTGGGGCTCAAGAACCTGACCGTGATCGAAAACGCCGTCAAGTTGGTGCGTGCGGGCAAAGATCCGGATTTCGACATCACTCTTCTGCGCGACGATGACCAGGCCAGTTACGACCTGATCACCGCCGGCAACACCACCGGCGTATTCCAGCTGGAATCCAGCGGCATGAAGGAGATGCTGGTCAAGCTGAAGCCATCCTGCTTCGAGGACGTGATCGCCGCCTGCGCCCTCTATCGTCCCGGACCGCTCGGATGCGGCATGGTGGATGATTTCATCGAACGCAAGCACGGCCGCCAAAAGGTGGTCTACGACCTGCCCCAGCTGGAAATAATCCTGAAGGACACATACGGCGTCATCGTCTACCAGGAGCAGGTCATGCAGATTTCCCGCTCGCTGGCTGGCTATTCGCTGGGGCAGGCCGACCTTTTGCGGCGCGCCATGGGTAAGAAGGACGCCAAGGAGATGGAGCGCCAGAAGGACACGTTCCTGGCCGGCGCAAAAGAGCTGGGAATCGACACGAAAAAGGCCGAAGCGATCTTCGACCAGATGGCCAAGTTCGCCGAGTACGGCTTCAACAAGTCGCCCTCGGCCGCCTATGCCCTGATCGCCTATCAGACTGCTTATCTCAAGGCCCATTACCCGGTCGAGTTCATGGCGGCGCTCCTGACCTGCGACATGGACAGCACCGACAAGGTGATCAAGAACATCAGCGACTGCCGCGAGCAGGGACTGGATGTGTTGCCGCCCGATATCAACAGCTCCGGGCTGTCGTTCACCGTGGTCGGGCAATCGATGCGTTTCGGGCTGGGGGCGGTCAAGAACGTCGGCGCCGGCGCGATCGAGGCAATATTGGAGTCAAGAAAAGAGGGCGCTTTCAAGGGGCTGTACGACTTCTGCGAGCGGGTTGACCTGCGCCGGGTCAACAAGCGGGTGATCGAGTCGCTGATCAAGTGCGGCGCGTTCGATTCCACCGGCGCCTGCCGTGCCGCGCTGATCGAGGGGCTGGAAGCGGCCACGAGTTACGGTCAGAAGATCCAGGAAGAAAAGGCCAGCGCCCAGGTTTCGCTGTTCGGCACCGAGGAGGTGGTGCGGGGCAATGGCAACGGCGGGCTGAAGCTGCCCAATGTTCCTGAATGGCACGACAAGGAAAAGCTGGCCTTCGAGAAGGAGGCGCTGGGCTTCTTGATCACCGGGCATCCGCTGGACCGCTATATCGACGATATCCGGCGGCTGGCCAACACCGAGATCGCCAACATGGTGGAAATGGCCGACGGCAGCGAGGTGCGCATCTGCGGCATCGTCTCCGCATTCAAGGAGATTACCACCAAGAAGGGGGACCGGATGGGTTTCGTCACGATTGAAGACCTGACCGGTTCGGTGGAGATCACCGTTTTTTCCGATATCTATGCCACCAGCTCCACCCTGCTGAAATCCGACGATCCGCTGCTGGTGGTCGGTAAACTGGAAAAAGGCGAAAAGGGGTGCAAGGTTCTGGTTCAGGCCAACAAGGAAGGCGGCAACAAGTGGCAGCAGCAACAGCGCGGCCCGGCCGGCGATATCCGGCTGCTTTCAGAGGCCAGGGCCCAGACCACCAAGAAGGTGCTGTTTACCGTGCGGATGGACAGCACTCCCGTTGAACAGATCGATGCGCTGAAAACCATCATCGAGCGTCACCGCGGCGGAGTGCCGGCCTTCGTCCAGTTCGTGCTGCCGCAGCGCAGCTGTTCGACCATGCCGCTGCCGTCCGAAATGAACGTTTCGGCCAGTGATGAATTAAGACTGGAAGTGGAACGCCTGTTCGGTTATAATGCCGCCACTTTTGAGTAAATACATGAGGTGTCATAATGGCTACTCCGTTTTATCTGGAATTTGAAAAACCGATTGTGGAGCTGGAAAAAAAGATCGAGGAGCTGAATTCCCTGGCCAGCAACGGCCTGGATATTGCCGCTGACGTGAGCGCCCTGGAGGGGCGGGTCGAGGAGATGCGCGCCGATATTTTCTCCAACCTTTCCCGCTGGCAGACCGCCCAGGTGGCGCGTCACATCAACCGCCCCTTTACCCTGGACTACATCAAATACATGTTCACCGAGTTTGTGGAGCTGCATGGAGACCGCAATTTCGGCGACGATCATGCGATAGTGGGCGGACTGGCCCGTTTCAACGATCAGCCGGTGATGGTGATCGGCCATCAGAAAGGTCGCGACACCAAGGAGAAGGTCTACCGCAACTTCGGCATGCCCAATCCGGAAGGCTACCGCAAGGCCCTGCGTCTGATGCAGATGGCCGAGCAGTTCAAACTGCCGGTGATCACCTTTGTCGATACGCCCGGCGCCTATCCCGGCATCGGCGCCGAGGAGCGCGGCCAGGCCGAGGCGATCGCCCGCAACCTGCGCGAGATGGCCAGCCTGAAGACCCCGATCATCGTCTGTATCACCGGTGAGGGCGGCTCGGGCGGCGCGCTGGCAATCGCGGTTGGTGACCGGATCCTGATGCTGGAGCATTCGGTCTACGCCGTTATTTCTCCAGAAGGGTGCGCCGCGATCCTCTGGTCCGATGGCACCAAAGGCGCCCAGGCAGCCGAGGCGCTCAAACCGACCGCTCAGGACATCATCAAGCTGGGTGTCATCGACGAGATCATCAAGGAACCGATCGGCGGCGCCCACCGTGACCACAAGGCCACCGCAGCGGCCATGAAAGAGGCGATCGCGCGCAATCTGGCCGAGTTGAACAGGCTTTCCGGCGATGAGCTGGTGGAGGGACGCTACAGGAAGTTCCGCGCAATGACGCGCTGCGCGGAGTAGTTGAACCGATTCCGGGCGATTCGTATCATTCTTGAAAAGACGAGGGCGAAGCAGAATTTTATGCTTCGCCCTTTTTTTGACCATGGATTTGCCGGCGGATTATTCGGGGGTGACTCCGAGAAACTTCAGGAATGTACTGCCCATGCCGATCACGTCGCCGTTTTTCAGTTCCTGCTGCTTGACCGGCTGCTCGTTGAGCGTGGTGCCGTTGGTGCTGTTCAGGTCCACCAGCGTCAGCCTGCCTTCCATGAGGCGGATGGCGGCGTGTGTCTTGGAAACCATCGGGTCGGCCACGATGATGTCGCTGTCTTTTCTCCCCAGCACACAGGGAATCCGCGCCTCAAAACTCTTCCCGGCCAGCGGCCCGCCGGTGACCGACAGCCTGATCTTTCTGTCCGCTGCAGAGTCTGCTGCCAGGGTCGTTCCTTGCTTCCTGCTTACCAGAAGTGACAGCATTTGCGCCAGATCGATGCTGTCCGAATCGGCAGCTCCCATCGTGGCCATGTTGCGGTAGACCAGCGCATCCACGTCACCTTCCCGGAAGGCGTACTCCAGCACCTGCTCGTCCATTGCAACTGAATCGTTAGCGGCAACGTCCGGGTCGGAATAATAACTTTTTCCCCTGTTACCATCCTTGAAAAAGAAGAAGTTGAACAGCCCCTGCTTTTCGAGAATTATCAGTGCATCGGCGGATTCCTGCCTGATCCGGTCAAGCACCGCCTCCAGGTTGATCAGCGCCACCGGCGCCTTGACCGTCAGGTTGTCCTGGATGAAGATCAACAGGCACTTGAGCAGAACCGGGTCGGTCGCGTGAACCGAAACGGAGGCGACGCTGTTTTCAGGAAGGCTGATTTCCCGGAAGAATTCGCGGATTGAAAGTGAAAACGGCTTTTCGCCAATGGATTTGCCGGCTGAGTAGGGGGCGCCCTTGAAGAAAAAAAGCAGGTGCAGGTTGTTGTTGGATTCAAACGAGATAAAACCGGTAAAATCGCTGCCAGGCTGACACAGTTCGGCGAGTGTGTCAGCCAGGTCTTCACGGCTGTAACTCTGCCGAGGCTTTACGATTGTTCCCGAAGGGATTCTGATTGATGGCATGCCGGAACTATAGAAACGATCAGGTTCACTGTCAAGTGAATACAGGTGTCCGACAGTGCCGGCTTTCAAGCCACCAGATAACTCTCCACCATGCTTTCATTGATATCATTTACCACCGAAAAAGCTCGCGTCTCGCCGTTGACCCGGACTTCCATCCTGCAATTGCTGTTCGGTTCGGCCCTGGTATAACGCAGCAGTAACCTGGCGGCCAGGCTGTAGAGATCATCCCCCTGCGCCCCGGTAACGACGCCGACCGGCGTGTTGCCGTCCAGCCAGGTCAGCGCCGCCTCTTCCGGTTGCCGGATGGTTTCCAGCAGGTTATTATCGGCTTCGTTGCGGCCGATGATGACCTTGCTCAAGTCGCCGATGCGGAGATGGCGGCCGATCTTGAGCAGGCGGAAATCGCGCAGGTCCAACTCCTGGCAATGGTCGAATATATCTTTTATCTTGGGGACAAAGGACAACTCGGTCAGCAGGCATCCACCGGCCGGGCAGGGGTAGTTCTTCACGTCCAGCTCGTCGGCCAGTTCGAACAGCTCCTTGCGCGAGCGCCCCTTGATCGCCATCAGCTTCTCACGATCGACCCACCCCTCGCGTTCCGGAATGGTAGGCTCGAAGTGCTGTGCCGAGAGCGGGCGCAGAAGCAACCCCTCCAGGCCGCTCTCCCGCTCGATCACCCGCAGCGTGTCGCGGCGCTGGCTCATCGGGCGCTGGCCGAGAACTTCACCGGTGATGACGAAGTCCGCCCCGCTCTCCAGCATATACTCCTTGGCCTTGCGCAGCAGGTAGATGCGGCAGTCCACGCAGGGGTTGACCCCCTTGCCGTAGCCATGGCGGGGATTACGGACTATTTCCAGATAGTCCAGCCCCTTGTGGACTACTTTGATCGGGATGTCGAATTCCTGGGCGACACGGACAGCTTCGGATTTACAGCCTGAATTTTTGCCGGTACAGGTGCAGAAGGGTGAGGTGAAGTTGAGGGCTTCGACATCGATGTCCATATCCAGCATCATCTTGACTGCCAGCGTCGAGTCGAGTCCTCCCGAGAGGAGGGCGATTGCCTTGCGTTTCATTTAAAGAGCTCCTGGGGCTCCATGGGGTGACCTATCTGGAAGGGGTGCGTCACATCACGGGACCTGATTTTTTCTGAAGCTAGCACAGGTAAAGGGATTCTGTAAAGCGTGTAAACGGGAACAGTTCTGTTTGAATTCTGGCCTTATTCTGCTAATGTAATATAGTTTGTCCAGGATTGAACCATCACTCAGTCCGAGTTGCCTGTATTCAAGGGTGTTGTTAATGGAAGGACCAGTCGAAAAATTCTTTCTCGGCCGCCAGCCGATTCTTGACCGCAATCAGGAGATTGTCGGCTACGAGCTTTTGTTCCGCTCGGCCGATATCGATCATGCGGTTTTCGAGAGCTATTCCCACGCCAGCGCCAGCGTCATCGCCCACGCCCTGTCCTCCTTCGGCATTCACGAGGTGCTGGGAGGGAAGTTCGGCTTTGTCAATGTTCACCTGCGGGTGCTGTTGTCGGAGATGCTGGAACTGCTGCCGGTCGGGCAGACGGTGCTGGAACTTTTGGAGATGATCGAGCTGGACGAGCAGGTGGTCGAACGTTGCCGCGAACTTAAGGAGCTGGGTTTCCTGCTGGCTCTCGATGACCATGAGTTCGACCCATGTAATACTGAAATATATAGTGTCGTTGACATCATCAAGATTGACATCCTGCTGACCGGTATGGAAGCCTTGCCGGAGATTGCCCGGCAGCTGCGCAAATTCCCTGTCAAATTATTGGCAGAGAAGGTCGAGACCGTTGAACAGTTTCAAATCTGTTACGACCTGGGTTTCGAGTTCTTCCAGGGCTACTTCTTTGCGCGTCCGGTGGTGTTGAAGCGGAAAAAGATCGATGTGTCCGGACTGGCGATGCTCAAGCTGCTGCAGCAGCTGACCATGGATGCCCCGGTCAATGTGATCGAGCAGACCTTCAAGGAAAATCCGGCCCTGTCGTACAATCTGCTGCGGCTGGTCAATTCCGTGGCAATGGGGATGCGCGAGAAGATCAAAACGCTCCGCCATGCGATTGTGATGCTGGGGGTGAACCACCTGCGCCGCTGGATCCAGCTGTCCCTGTTTGCCGGCCACGACTCGCGCAGTATCAACCACCCGCTGCTGGAGATGGCTGCAGTGCGCGGCAGGCTGCTGGAGATTCTGGTGCGGCAGTTATTCCATGCCGATTTCGGGGACGAGAGGGCCGAGGCCGCCTTCATGGTCGGAATCCTCTCGCTGCTGGATGTGTTGTTCGAGACCCCGATGGAGGAGATCATTTCCAATCTCAACCTGAACGACGATGTCAGTCTGGCTCTTTTAAAGAGGAACGGCCCGCTGGGACGCATGCTTACACTGGCGGAAAAACTGGAAGTGACTGACTTTGATGCGGTAAACCTGCTGCTGAAAGAGTGCGGCGTTTCACTGGACCAACTGTTGACGGCTCAACTGGAAGCTTTTAACTGGAGGAGTTCGATCATATATGCCGAGGATTGACGGCTCAAGCTGCCGGTTCAGCAGGAACGGGAAAGCAGCGAACAGCCGATCTTCTGGTATTCGACCTCGCTCTGACGGTCAACAACCCAATAGAGCAGATCTCCCCCGAGCATGATCGCGACCGGCATATCAAGTGACATTGCGTACATCTGGGCGACTGAGTAGTATGGAAACTTAGCGTACATGACGAACCCCATCAAAATATCAAGCCTGGAAAAAATACAGTGCCGTTGTAATGATCCAGCAAAAGCATAATTGATGCCAAACACAATAATTATTATAATATAAGCAGTTATGGATAGTGAGTCATAATTATGACAATAATTCGACCGCAAACGCGGTTGTGGTGTTCAAAAAAATGACTTCGGAGTGTTGAGCATGTTCACGGAAGAGCTTCTGGCTCGTTATCTCAAGGGAGAATCACTGGAAATAGTGCTTGAGCACAGCCGCCACGTGGCCGCGCTGGCACTGGCTGTTTGTGCTCGCCTGGGCCTGGGAGCAGAAGAGCTGAAATTTGTCGAGGAGGCGGCGATGCTGCACGATATCGGCGTCTGCCGGGTTCATGCCCCAAGTATCGGGCTGCACGGCTCCCAACCCTACATCACGCACGGAGTGATCGGGCGAGCGATCCTGGAGAGCGAAGGTTATCCGGCACACGCGCTGATCTGTGAAAGGCATATCGGCGTCGGCCTGACCGTGGCCGATATCGACCGGCAGCAGTTGCCGCTACCGCGGCGCGATATGGTCCCTGTCTCGCTGGCGGAGCAGATCATCTGCTTCTCCGACCTGTTCTATTCGAAAAAACCGGGCCGGCTGGCTGAACGCAAAACTTCCGGGCGTATCAGGAAAAAGCTGGCTTCGTTCGGTGACGACAAGGTTGCCATATTCGATACATGGTTGAAGCGCTTTGACGGTGTCTGAGACGGCTCTACCGGTTGCCCATGCGGACCCTGTTTCCTCCAGCCTCCATTCCTTCCGGGCGTCGGCCCAAAAGTAGTTGCTTTTTCCGGTCCCATATCTTACATTGCTCAAATTTTAAGCTCAATCTAGCATATTCTCCATTCAGGCGGTTTCCAGTGCAGGATACTCCAAATAAAATTCAGGATTTACGATCCCGCATCGATTCCATCGATGACAGTATTCTCGACCTTCTCAACGAGCGCTCCCGGGTGGTGCTGGAAGTCGGGCGCCTTAAATCAGGCGACAACCTGGATTTCCATGTTCCGGGGCGTGAACGTCAAATTTATGAACGGCTGCTGGGGCAGAATCCGGGTCCGTTTCCCAACGATGCCCTGAAAAGCATTTATCGTGAGATCATCTCGGCTTGCCTGGCGCTGGAATCCCCGATGAAGGTTGCCTTCCTGGGGCCCAGGGCAACTTTCAGCCACCTGGCCACGATGCAGCAGTTCGGACTTTCGGCTGAGCTGGTCCCGCAGAAGTCGATCCCGGCCGTGTTTGAAGAGGTGGAGAAGGGCAAGGCGCTCTACGGTGTCGTGCCGGTCGAGAATTCGACCGAGGGCGTTATATCCCACACACTGGACATGTTTGTGGAAAGCGCTCTGCAGATCACCTCCGAGATCATGCTCGAAGTCCACCATGATCTGCTGTCGCGCACCGGCCGGCTGGAGGACATCAAGAAGGTCTATTCCCATCCGCAGCCGATTGCCCAGTGCCGCCAGTGGCTGGAAGAGAACCTGCCGGGGGTGCCGATGGTCGATGTGGCCTCCACCGCGGTGGCAGCCCAGATCGTCAGCGATGACTACACCGCGGCGGCGATCGCCAGCGAACTGGCCGGGTCGCTCTATGACCTGAAGGTGGTCCGCAGCCGGATCGAGGACCAGGTCAACAACTTTACCCGCTTCCTGGTCGTTTCCCGCAAAGGGTGCGAGCGCTCCGGCAACGACAAGACCTCGGTGCTCTTTTCGGTCAAGGATGAGCCGGGCATACTCTGCCGCATGCTCGACCCTTTTGCCAAGCGGGGCATCAACCTCTCCAAGATCGAATCGCGGCCGTTCAAGAAAAAGGCCTGGGAATACATCTTCTTTCTGGACCTTTCGGGGCATGCTTCCGACCCGGATGTTGCCGCTGCCCTGGAAGAGCTCAAACAGTGCTGCCAGTTCATCAAAATTCTCGGTTCGTATCCCCGGTCGATGTAGGTCTGCATGCCGTTTATCATTAAAAAACTGGCTGTCATAGGCACCGGACTGATCGGCGGCTCGTTCGCCCTGGCTCTGCGGGAGGCGGGCGCTGTCGATCGGATCGTCGGCATCGATTCCGATCGTTCCAATCTTGAGCGGGCTCTCTCGCTCGGTCTTGTGGACGAGATCGCCGAAGATGCCTGCTCCGGGGTTTCCGGCGCGGAAGTGGTCTTCATCTCGGTGCCGGTCTGCTCGATTTCGTCGGTGCTGGGTTCCATTGCCGCGTCGCTCCCCCAGGGCTGCATAGTCACCGATGGCGGCAGCGTCAAGGCGGCGATTGTCAGGGAGTGCGACGCCCTGATCCCGGCCGGATGCAGTTTCGTCGGCGGACATCCGATTGCGGGCACAGAGAACTCGGGCGCGACCGCCGCCTTTGCCGCGCTGTACCGGGGCAAGCGCTGCGTGCTGACGCCGGGCGCCACCAGCAGCGCTCAGGCCCTCGATACGGTCGCCAGGCTCTGGAAAGCCGCCGGGGCCGAGGTCTGCAATATGGAGCCGGGCCACCACGACAGAATCTTCGCCGAGATTTCGCACCTGCCGCACGCCATTGCCTACACGCTGGTGCATGCCGTGGGAACTGCGGACGTGGAGGGGGAGAACGTGCTCTCCTACACCGCTGGCGGTTTCAGGGATTTTACCCGCATCGCCTCGTCCGATCCGGTCATGTGGCGCGATATCTCGCTGATGAACCGGGATGCGCTGCTGGCGAGCATCGATGGCTTCACCGCCAGCCTGGCCGAATTGCGCCGGCGCATCGACCGTGGCGACAGCGACGGTCTGTCGGAATTCTTCACCACCGCCAAGAAATTTCGGGATGGAATACTATAACCAGATCAACCACACGGAGCGCTTGTGAAATCAATTACCGTCCAACCTGCAACTTCCCTCAAGGGAGAGCTGGCCGTTCCCGGCGACAAGTCCATCTCCCATCGTTCGATCATGCTGGGCGCCATTGCCAATGGCATCACCACGGTGCGCGGATTCCTGCGGGGCGAGGACAACATGTCCACCATGCACGCCTTTCGCGCCATGGGGGTCAATATTGAAGATGACGGAGAAACCATCTCGATCCACGGGCGGGGGCTGCACGGGCTGCAGGAACCGGGGGACGTGCTGGATTGCGGCAACTCCGGAACCACGATCAGGCTGATTACCGGCCTGTTGTCGGGGCAGTCCTTCTTTTCGGTGGTAACCGGCGACCAGTACCTGCGCAAGCGGCCGATGAAGCGGGTGGTCGAACCGTTGACCCGCATGGGTGCCAGGATACTGGGACGCAACCAGGGCAGCCTGGCGCCGCTGGCGATCAACGGAGGGGGGCTGGCCGGCATCGAATACAGCACGCCGGTTTCCAGCGCGCAGATCAAGTCTTCGATCATGCTGGCCGGACTGTATGCGGAGGGCGAGACGACCGTGCATGAGCCGAGCCTGTCCCGCGACCATTCCGAGCGGATGTTCAGCCAGTTCGGCGCTTCGCTGGCGCTTTCCGAGGACGGTGTCACGGTGCGTGGCGGTTTCGAGCTGAACGCCCAGGAAATTTCGGTGCCGGGAGACATCTCCTCGGCCGCTTTCTTCATTGTCGCCGCGCTGATCACCCCCGATTCGGAAATTCTGATCCGCAATGTCGGCGTCAACCCGACCCGCACCGGGGTGATCGACATCCTCAAGGCAATGGGAGGCGACATCGAACTGCTGGATCAACGTCAGCTCTCCGGCGAACCGGTGGCCGACATACTGGTGCGGACTTCGCGCCTGAAAGGCATCAAAATCTCCGGCAGCGTCGTGCCCCGGGCGATCGACGAGTTCCCTGCGGTCTGCGTTGCCGCCGCCTGCGCCGAAGGGGTCACATCGGTCCGGGATGCCAAAGAGTTGCGGGTCAAGGAGACCGACCGCATCACCGCCATGGCCGGCAACCTCAGGACTCTGGGGGTGACGGTGATCGAGACCGAGGACGGCATGGATATCACCGGGGTCGAGCGCCTCTCCGGGGGTAATGTGGAGAGTTTCGGCGACCACCGCATCGCCATGTCGCTGTCTGTGGCTGCGCTGGTGGCCGCCGGCGATATAACCATACGCGACATAGATTGCGTGGCGACATCATTTCCCAACTTCTTCCAGTTGCTGGAAAAAGTGGCGGGGAAGTAGGCCTATGAAGAAGCGGACCAACGGAATCATCATAGCAATCGACGGGCCATCGGGCGCAGGCAAGAGCACCGTGGCGCGCCTTCTGGCCGAGCGACTCGGATACCTGCAGGTGGACACCGGCGCCATGTACCGCGCCGCGGCGCTGCTGATCTCCCGGGCCGGGCTCGATCCCGCCGACCTGACCGCGCTGGAGGAGTTCTGCCGGAATATTGACATCAGCCTGGAATACAGCGACGGCCGTCAGACCGTGATCGCCAACGGAATAGACGTGACCGACCAGATCAGGACCCCCGAAATGTCGCTGTTGACCTCGCGGATTTCGTCACTGAAGCCGGTGCGCGATGCGCTGCTGAAATCGCAACGCCAGATGGGCAACGGCGGCGGTGTCGTTTTGGAGGGGAGGGATATCGGCACGGTGGTTTTCCCGGATGCCGAGCTCAAGTTCTTCCTGTCGGCTTCGGCCGAGGAAAGGGGCCGGAGGCGCTGTGAGGAATTGTCTGGAAACGGGTCGCGGGTGACCCTGGTGGATACGATCGCCGACGTGATCAAGAGGGACCGCCAGGATTCGGACCGCGATATCGCGCCGCTGCGCCAGGCCGATGATGCCATTGCCATTGATTCATCCCATCTGAGTGTTGAAGACGTCATCGACAAAATGGTGCATCTGTACAGAGAAAAAATCAGTTCAACGGGAAACCATATATGAAAGTGATTCTTGCAAAAAGGGCCGGATTCTGCTTCGGCGTCAAACGCGCCACGCAGATGGCTTTCGAGGCGGCCGGCAAAGACCAGAAAACCTACACCCTGGGTCCGATCATACATTCTCCCCAGGTGGTCAACAAGCTGGAGGAGATGGGTGTAAAGGTGCTGAACAACCTGGACAGCATGGAGACCGGAACCATCATCATCCGCTCCCACGGTGTCGCCTCGGGCGAGATCAGTGAAGCCGTACATAAAAAACTGGACATTGTCGATGCGACCTGCCCGTTTGTCAAAAAAGCCCAGGAACATGTCAAGAGCCTGTCCGAATCGGGCTACGGCGTGGTTGTGGTCGGCGACGCCGATCATCCCGAAGTGCAGGGGATCGTCTCCTATGGCGGAGACAAGGTCTTCGTGGTCGGTTCGGGTGAAGAGGTCAAAAAACTGCCCAAGATGAACAAGATCGGCGTGGTGGCCCAGACCACCCAGTCGTTTGAAAACCTGAAAAACGTGGTTTCGGAGTGCCTGCTGCGCGGCGGCGAGATCCGTGTCTTCAACACCATCTGTGACGCAACCGCGGTCAGGCAGGAAGAGGCCAAGGAGTTGGCCGACCAGGTGGACTGCATGCTGGTGGTGGGGGGCTACAACAGCGCCAACACGAGGCGGTTGGCGGAAGTCTGCGCCGAATTGCAGCCGCGCACCCATCATATTGAAACCGCTTCCGAAATAAATGCGGAGTGGTTCGTAGGTGTCGAAAGGGTGGGGGTGACCGCCGGCGCTTCGACACCCAAGTGGATAATTGATGAAGTTATGGACAAAATTGAGGAATTGAATAAAAGCAATTGAAATTTACCGCTCATATTGCTACATTACATAGCTTCATAATCGGAGAAGAACGATAAACGTCCAGGGGGTATGGTGTAATGGTTGATTTCAAAAGGCTTGATGCTGCCGAAAGTGAACATGAGGATCTCGACAGCGATCAGCAGAGCAGTGAGTTTGCAGCGCTCTACACAGAAAGTCTTAAAGAACGTCCCGAACGGGATAAAATCATAGAAGGAACCGTCGTGCGGGTTGACCAGGACACTGTTCTTGTTGATATCGGATTGAAGTCGGAAGGCCATGTGCCCGCCGCTGAATTCCGTGATGCCAATGGTGAGATGGCCGTTCAGATCGGCGACGTAATCCGGGTGCTTATGACCCGCGAAGACGGCAAAAAGGGTTATGTTCTTTCCAAGAAGAAAGCCGATTACCTGGCTGCATGGGACAAGATCGGCGACGCCGGCCAGGAAGGCGGCATCATCGAGGGCACCATCACCGGCAAGGTCAACGGCGGCTTTACCGTCGATATCGGAGTCCAGGCATTCTTGCCCTCTTCACAGGTTGACATCCGTCCCTCATCGGACACTGACAGCTACATCGGCCTGAAAGGCCGCTTCAAGGTGATCAAGATCAACCAGCGCCGCGACAACATCGTACTTTCGCGCCGCGCCGTGCTGGAAGAAGAGCGCGCCTCGATCCGCGACGTTACGCTGGAGAAACTCGAGGAAGGCCAGATCGTCGAAGGGATAATCAAAAATGTTACCGATTACGGCGCATTCGTTGATCTGGGCGGCGTTGACGGACTGCTGCACGTATCCGACCTCTCCTGGGGCCGGGTCGGCAAGCCGGCTGACGTGCTCAAGCCGGGTCAGCAGATCACAGCCAAAATCCTCAAATTCGACCGCGCCAAGGGCAAGATCTCGCTGGGCGTCAAGCAGACCCTGGCCGATCCATGGCTGGATGTACCCAACAAGTTCCCCGTCGGAAACCGTGTCAGCGGCCGCGTGGTAAGCCTGATGGAGTACGGCGCGTTTGTCGAGCTGGAAGCCGGAATCGAAGGCCTGATCCATGTTTCCGAAATGTCCTGGACCAAGCGCGTTCGCCGTGCCGCCGACATCCTCAATGTGGGTGACGAGGTTGAAACCGTGATTCTGGGCATCGACATGCCCAACCGCAAGATTTCCCTGGGGCTCAAGCAGGTTTCCGATAACCCCTGGACGACAATTGCCGACAAATATCCCGCCGGCACCAAGATCGAGGGACAGATCAAGAACATGACCGACTTCGGCATGTTTATCGGTATCGAAGACGGCATCGACGGACTGGTTCATGTCTCCGACATGTCCTGGACCAAGCGCATCAAGCACCCCGGCGACGTATATGAGAAGGGTCAGCTGGTCCAGGCCGTGGTCCTGAAGGTTGACGTCGAGAACGAGCGTCTTTCCCTGGGCATCAAGCAGCTTGAGCCCGATCCATGGAGCCTGGCACCGGGCAAATATCGCAACGGTACAGTCGTAACCGGCAAGGTCACCTCACTGACCGATTTCGGCGTGTTCGTGGAGCTGGAAGAGGGCATCGAAGGCCTGATCCACGTTTCCGAGCTGTCGCGTGAAAAAGTCGCCTCGGCCAAGGAATTCGCGGCAATCGGCGACAACCTGGAAGCGGTTGTCCTGAGCTGTGATCCCAAGGAGCGCAGAATTTCGCTATCGATCAAATCCGTGCATGCTGCGGCCGAAAAAGCCGAGTTCGAGCAGTACATGGGATCACAGGGAGAATCAACTTCCACCTTTGGAGATCTGCTGAAACAGGGTCTTAACAATCGAAATAATTAATTGGGTAAATTGCAGGAGGGATTATGACCAAGAGTGAACTTATTGAAAGAGTTGTCCAGACTCACGGCATGCTGAACATGAAGGTTTCCGAGATAGTGGTTAACACTGTTTTCGATTCCATTGAGGAAGCGCTCAAGTCCGGCGACAAAGTTGAAATTCGCGGATTCGGCAGTTTCACGATCCGCGAGAGACTTGGCCGTGAAGCTCGCAATCCGAAGAGCGGGGAGGTCGTGCGGATTCCATCCAAGAAGACACCGTTCTTCAAGACCGGCAAAGACCTCAAGGAACGGGTCAACTGCTGATTAACTGTCTGCCGGTAATTGCGCCCGAATGGTGGAACTGGTAGACACAAGGGACTTAAAATCCCTCGGCAGAAATGCTGTGCCGGTTCGATTCCGGCTTCGGGCACCACCAGAATCAAGGCCCCACGGGAAATTCCGTGGGGCCTTTTTCGTGCTCTTTGCATGATATTTTTCCTCGCTTCTGACCATTTCCCGATACCACGCCTTAAGACATGAGCTTGAAATATGGTTTGAATGAGCATGCTGATCAGAAGTTCTGATGACGATCTGCACGGTCTCCGCAAAATATATTTGATAAAAACTGGCAAAACACCGCTTTTTTACTGCTATAAAGAAAATTTACACCTTTGTAACCTGTCGATATTGAAGGTGAATACGCACAGGTGTAAAGTTTCTTTTCACTTTTAATCTTTGTAACTTCCTGAAAATACGCTTGATTATAAACCGGAAATGCTTTAGTCAGATTGGAGCGATTTTATGGATCTGTTTTGCATGACCAGATATCTGTAGCGGGTGTTGGTTCGTGAAATATGGAATTATTGTCGGAACAACATTGGAAAAGCATATACAGGTAGATGCAAAGGATATGTTAGCGATCATCCAAACGATGCCATTTTTGATCATGTGGCCTCGATTTG
>MGZK01000121.1 GCA_001802125.1 Geobacteraceae bacterium GWC2_55_20 | reverse complement strand
TTCCTCGCGTTGACCGTCGCGTCTGAAGGCGATCTGTTTTTCAGCTCCCAGAGCGGCATCCCGAAAGCTGACGCTGATTTCCATCTCGTGGTCGCCACCCCGCTGTGGACCGGCGCGGAAGCCGCCCCGCCCTCCGCCACGGCTGAAAGAGCCGCCGAACAGGCGCGAGAAGATGTCCTCGGCTCCGCCACCGCCAAAACCGCCCCCCATATCCTTGTAGGCGTTGCCGAAGTCGAACCCGCGGAAGATGTCTTCCTGGCTGTACTGCTGGTGGAAGCCGCTGGAGCCGAAGGTGTCGTACTGCTCCTTCTTCTTGGGATCGGAAAGTACCGCATAGGCTTCGTTGATCTCCTTGAACTTGTCTTCAGCGGCCTTGTTATCAGGGTTGCGGTCGGGGTGGTACTTGACCGCCAGCTTGCGGAAGGCCTTCTTGATTTCATCGGCCGAGGCGCCCTTTTCGATCCCCAGCGCCTTGTAATAATCGGTTTGTGCCATATATTCACCATTTCCATTCTATTTGACCACAATGTAAGCTCTGAATGCCGGGCTGTCAACTCCGGCGGAGGTGTATACCTTGACAGCAGACGGAGCCGGACGTAGTATTCACCAGATAAATTTAACGGCATTCGAGGGATTACCCATGAAAAAAGCGATCATCATCGGCGGCGGCATCTCGGGACTCTCCACGGCCTGGCTGCTGCGCTCCAAGGCCCTGGCCGCCGGAAAAGAGCTGGAAATCACCCTGCTGGAAAAGGAACAGCGGCTGGGGGGCAAGATCTGGAGCATCAAGAGTGACGGTTATACCTGCGAATGGGGGCCGAACGGCTTTCTGGACAGCAAGCCGCAGACGCTGGATTTGTGCCGGGCGATCGGGGTCGAACAGAATCTGCACCGCAGCAACGACAACGCCCGCAAGCGTTTCATCTTTTCCGGGGGAGAGCTGCACCGCCTGCCGGAGGGTGGACCCTCCTTCTTAAAGAGCAGGCTGATCTCCTGGCCCGGCAAGTTGCGCCTGGCGCTGGAGCCGACCCCCTTCATCGCCGCGGCTCCCAAGGGAACCGACGAAACCCTGGCTGATTTCGGCCGGCGCCGGCTGGGACAGGAGGCGCTGGACAAGTTGATCGCTCCGATGGTATCGGGCATTTTTGCCGGTGATCCTGAGACCATGTCGCTGGTGTCCTGTTTTCCGCGCATCGCCGAACTGGAGCGGGAATACGGCGGCCTGATCCGGGCCATGATGCTGCTGGCCAAAAAGAAGAAGCAGGATATTGCCGAGGGAAAGGTTGTTTCCAGCGCCGCCGGACCGGGCGGGGTGCTGACCTCGTTTCGCGAAGGCATCCAGTACCTTGCTGATGCCCTCACTGAATCACTGGGGGGTATTGTCAAGCCGGGGATTGCGGTCACCACGATCGAAAAGGGTCAGAGCGCCCGCTATCGGCTGAAATGTTCCGATGGCTCGGAGCAGGAGGCCGACCTGGTAATCGTCGCCTCGCCGGCCTTTGCCGCGGCGGAGATGCTGGCCGGGCTGGACGGCGCTGTTTCCGGTGTCCTGCGCCAGATTCCCTACGCCAGCATGACCGTGATCTGTTTCGGCTACGAGCGTGAGCGCATCGCCCATCCGCTGGATGGCTTCGGTTATCTGATTCCCAGGAAGGAAGGGCGCAGTACGCTGGGGACGCTTTGGGATTCGAGCATGTTCGAGAACCGCGCTCCCGATGGCAAGGTGCTGTTGCGCAGCATGATGGGGGGCGCCTGTTTTCCCGAATATGTCAAGTTGAGCGATGACGAGGTTACCGCTCGGGTCAGAAAAGACCTGAAAGCGACCATGAACATCGATGCCGAGCCTTCCTTTGTCAGAATCTTCAGGCATCCGCAGGCTATTCCCCAGTACACGGTCGGGCACGGCCAGCGCCTGGAGGCGCTGGATGAACGGATGAAAGCCCATCCCGGCCTGATCCTGACCGGTAATTCCTATCGCGGCATCGGCCTGAACGACTGCGTGGCGGCGGCCCAGCGGGCCGCGGACGAAGCTTTGGCCCTGGCAGGTTAATTTCTCTACCCGGACAACGGAAAGGCTCCCCAACGGGAGCCTTTCTCGATTTTATACGCAGTTATTAGAATTGGAATGGCAGCTAACCTGGCCGCTCTTTCAATATCTGCTGGATCTGGCCGTGCAGGTCAGACCAACCGAAAGGTTTGTGGATGAAGTTCATTCCCTCGCCCAGAACCCCCTTCTGATCGATGATGTCGGCGGTGTATCCGGACATGAACAACACCTTGATTCCGGGAATCATCTCTTCAATCCGCTGGGCCAGTTCCCTGCCGTTCATATCAGGCATGATCACGTCGGTGAGCAAAAGGTCCGGCTTATCACCGGCATTCGAACAGATATCGAGCGCCTCCTGGGGAGTGGCCGCGATCAGCGTGTTGTAGCCGATTTCATCCAGTATCTCGGCGGTCATGTCCCGCACTGAAATATCGTCTTCAACCAGCAGGATCGTGGCCGGCCGATCCAGGTGAATAGCCGGCTCGGGAGTTTCATTCAGCATCTGCGGTTCGTCGCAGCGCGGAAAGCAGATCCTGAAGGTGGTGCCGTTTCCGGGCCGGCTGTGTACGCTGACAAAGCCCCTGTTCTGGGTTACGATGCCGTAGATTGTTGCCAGCCCCAGTCCTGTGCCTTTGCCGGCTTCCTTGGTGGTGTAGAACGGCTCGAAGATGTGTTGCTGGGTTTCGTGATCCATGCCGCAGCCGGTGTCGCTTACCGTCAGCTGCACGTACTCTCCGGCAACGACGTCCTGATTTTCCTGCATGGTGGCGCTGTCGATGGTGACGTTTCCGGTTTCGATCGTCAGCAGTCCGCCGTTGGCCATGGCGTCGCGGGCATTGACCACCAGATTCATGATCACCTGATCGACCTGGCCGGGATCCATGTTGATCGGCCAGAGTTTTTCCGACAGCCTGATCTCGAAGCGGATATCTTCGCCGATGAAGCGGCATAAGCCCTGCTGGGAGTCCCTGACGACATCGTTCAGATCCAGCACACGGGGCGTGATCAGCTCCTGCCTGGAAAATGCCAGCAGCTGCCGGGTGATGTCGCGCGCCTGGCCGGCGGCTTTCATCACCTGCCCGAGGTAGGTCCGGTAACGCTCAGAAGCTATCCCGGCCCTTTGGGCCATTTCAACGTATCCCAGGATTACCGCCAGCTTGTTGTTGAAGTCGTGGGCCACTCCACCTGCCAAGCGTCCGATGGCTTCCATCTTCTGGGCCTGGCGTAGTTGGGCTTCCAGCTTGTGTTTCTCCGCTTCTTCCATTTTCTTGCCGGTGGTATCGACCATGATGCCGCGCAGCCAGCGGGGTTGCCCTTCCTCGCCGACAACCGTCACGATATCCTGCAGCCAGACCGTGCGGCCATCCTGGGCAATGAAGCGGTACTCGAAGGTATGGTCTTCCAGCCTGGCAGCACGCTCCGCACAGTATGCCGGCGCCCAATCCCCGTCATCCGGATGCAGGTGCTGCTTCCAGAAGCCGGGCCGGCACCACTCCTCCGCCGGGTAACCCAGCAGCCGTTCGGCCTGGCGGCTGACATAGGTGAAGGTAAAAGTACCGGCGTCAGCTTCCCAGACGATGCCGTCCACCGAATCGACCAGATTCTTGAAGCGGAGCCGCTCGTTTTTCAGCTCGTCCTCGGCCTGGCGCTGTTCGGTGATGTCGCGGGCGATTCCCAGAACGCCGATCATGCGGCCTTCGGCGTCATGAACCGGGGTCTTGATTGTCTCCAGAAGTTCACGATGGCCGTCATCGGCATAGGTGACCCATTCTTCGTTGATTGTGGGCTGACCCGCGGATATCGCTTTGCGGTCGTTTTTACGGAAAAAGTCAGCCAGTTCGCTATCCACGAAGTCGTAGTCCGTCTTCCCGATGATCTCCGATTCCCTCGCGCCGAAGAAACGCTCGAAGCGGGAGTTGCAGGCCTGGTATATACCGGCTGTATCTTTCATCCAGACCAGGGCTGGGATGGTCTGGAGCAGGATCCGCAACCGGCTGCGCTCGTTTTCGATATTGAGCTGGGCCTGCTTCAGCTCGGTGATGTCATGGGCCATGAAGTAGAGGCACTCTTCACCATCAACCTCGATCGGTGTCAGGTACATCACCGCGTTGCGTTTTTCACCCGACCTGGTGACCAGCGCAAAATCAAAGTTTTCCAGGCGTCCGTTTTTCTTGACGATTGCAATGGCCCTGGCGCGGGTTTCCGCATCCCACAATCCAAGTTCGAGGGTGGAGCGCCCCAGCACTTCCGCGGATTTCCAGCCGGTCCAGGCTTCGAAGCCGGCGTTGACCTCGATCAGCTTGCCGTCCGACATACGGGTAATGCCGATCATGTCCGGTACCATGTGAAATATATTCAAATACTTCTGTTGTGAAAGCCTCAACTGCTCCTCGGCCCGGACACGTTCCCGTATTTCCAGCAGCAGTTGCCGGTTCTCGCTTCTTATGCGGTGGTGCCGCGATGCAAGCGTCCAGGCAAGACCGGCCAGAAGCAGGCTGTTGAACAGTCCGGCGTAGAAGATCGGCGAACCGCATGCCGTAACCGGCGGCCAGCCCCCTTTGCGGACCGCTGCCAGCCGCCATTCGCCGCCGGGGATCGTGATCTGCATGCTGACCGGCTGCCGGCTGAACACAGCTTCGCTGCCCCAGATCACTGCTTCCGGCTGTCCCGAATCATCATTGCGCCGCAGAACGATCTCCAGGTCGCTTGCCGAACGGACGCCGCCCGCATCTAGTATCGCATCGATACTGGCGACGATAGAGGCGACTCCCCAGTAACGCGGCGCGCCGTTTGCGGCGGCTTCACGCTGGGTATGGATCGGCGCGCGCAGGATAAATCCTTTGCCACCCTGCACCAGGCGCAATGGGCCGGCGAGTACTGGGCGGCCTGTCTCCATGGCCTGTTTGACCGATTTGTACTGTTCGGGAAGTGTCTCGTAACGCAGACCCAGGGTCTGCTCGTTTCCGGTCAGCGGATATACCATGGTGATGGTGTTGCCGGGAGCAAGTGCGATATTGCTGATGTGCGGGTGGGCCTTGATTGCCTGGGCAGCCAGGGAATTGAACAGTTCCGGGGAAATGCCCCCTTGATGGTTGATCACGTTGACCAGTCCGGAGGTGGCGCTGAAGACCGAGTTGACAACCGCTTCCAGGCGGGCGCGCACCGTGGCCAGTTCGCTGGTTGCGCGGCTTCGGTCGGCGCTCAGCTGATTCTCGCAGTCTATCAGTGCAATCTTGACGCTGATCAGCAAACCGAGCAGTAGTGTCAGCGACGCAATTGCCCAGGGGGACTTCCACCAGTGTACGATGTTCCGTTCGGTGTCCATATGCTTCACGAATGCTCCGGCAGTCAGCAAGTCATATAATTAATTCAGTACAATCAGTGGGATTGTACATGTTTATCAGCATATGGGGTGGTGTCAAGTTGTTTAAAAGCAGGGTTTTGCCATGCTGACGTTCGCGGGGCCGGCAAGGTGCCGTAATTGGCTACAGCAGGCCCCGCTCCACGAAACTCAGGTACTCTCCGTCCCCGATGATGATATGGTCAAGCACCTTGATGCCGATGATCTCGCCCGCTTCCTTAAGGCGCCGGGTGATGGCGATGTCCTCGCTGCTGGGAGCCGGGTCGCCGGTGGGGTGGTTGTGGACCAGGATCACGGCTGCCGCTGATTCCTTGACCGCCGGGATGAATACCTCCCGTGGATGTACGATGCTCTGGTTGAGGCTCCCTTCGGAGACCTGTACCCTGCGGATGATACGGTTCTTGCCGTCCAGAAGCAGGGTCAGGAAATATTCCTTGCGGCTGTCGCGAAATTCGTGGTGGAAGTAGTCGAAAACCTGTTGTGGGGAGGTGAAACGATCGAAGCGTTCCAGTTTTCTGGCCTGGAAACGTGTTGCCAGCGAGAAGGCGGCCTTGACACTGGCGGCCTTGGCCAGGCCCATGCCCTTGATGGCACAGATCTCGCCGATGCCGGCGCTGCCAAGTTCGCGCAGGTTGCCGCCGAAATGTTTGATGAGTTCGCGTCCCAGGTCGATGGCGCTCTGTTTGGTGCTCGGATCGCCGCTTCTGATGATCAGCGCCAGCAGTTCCGCATCCGAAAGCGCTGCGGCGCCGCTCTTCTGCATTTTTTCACGCGGTCGTTCGTCGGCCGGCCATTCCTTGATTCCACCGCTCATCAAATTACCTCCTGCTTCCCTTTGGCAAGGGCGAGGTTTTAAGGCTTGAATCCCGACAATATGGCGATTATCAGTCCGCCGCCGGCAATCACGCGGTACCAGACGAATGGAGCCAGGCTCTGCTTCTGCACGAAACGGAGCAGGAAGGCGACGCTGATGTAGCCGGTGACCGCGGAGGCTGCAATGCCGACCAGCATTGCAGCGCCTTCGCCGGCGGGTATGCCGTGTTTGAAGATCTCGACGGTTTTAAGCAGTGCTGCTCCGGCCACGATCGGCAATGAAATCAGGAAGGAGAAGCGTGCGGCGGTTTCCCGGTTGAAGCCCAGCATCAGACCGGCCGTGATCGTAATGCCCGAACGGGAAACTCCCGGAATCAGCGCCAGGCATTGCATCAGGCCGATCAACAGTGCATTGCCGGTATTGATCTCGTCCAGAACGCGCCGTTTGCGGCCAAGCATATCGACCAGGCCCAGCAGGAGTCCGAACACGATCATGAACGAAACGATCAGCATCTGGTTGGAGCGGAAAATCGCTTCGAACTGATCCTCGAAGAGTTTGCCGACCACCGCGGCCGGGACCGTGGCCGCCACGATCAGAAAGGGGAGCCGTTTGGCCGGCGTGTCCAGCGAACGGCTGGAGATTGCGGCGAAGGTGTTGAAGATCAATTCGATGATGTCGTGGCGGAAATAAACCGCCAGTGCGATAAAGGTTCCCAGGTGCAGGGCCACATCGAAGGTGAGTCCCGATTCGGGCCAATTCAGCAGCCATGGCACCACTATCAGGTGGGCGGAGCTGCTGATCGGAAGCACCTCGGTGAAGCCCTGCAGGGCACCGAGAATAAGGGCGTGAAGCAGATTCATGAATGATTCCTTTCTGGTTGGGAGCGGGAAGAATACCGCAAGATTAATGTAAAGGCAACCGCGTAGAGTAGCGCGGATTCCGGCTTGTTACGAACAGGTTACATTTAATGTGGGCAGCACCAAAAAAATATGCTATCAATGGCAGGTTTTCATTTCACCGATAAAATAGCCGTCTGGAGGCATGCACAATGTTCGGATTGATTCCCAAGGAAGAAAAATTCTTCAAACTGTTCAAGGATATGACCGAGAATATCATCGACGGCGCCAAGCTGCTCAAGGACATGCTCGACAATTTCGACAATCCGAATGAAAGCCAGCGCAAGATCAAGGATGTGGAGCACAAGGGGGACTCGATTACCCACGACATCATCCAGATGCTGAACAAGACCTTTGTAACCCCACTGGATCGCGAGGACATCTACGCCCTGGCCTCCAAACTGGATGATATTCTCGATCTGATCGACGCCTCTTCACAGCGGGTGATCATGTACAACGTTGACAGCATCCCCTCCGAAGCCAAATCACTCGGTTTCATAATTCTGCAGAGTTGTTATGCGGTTGACAAAGCGGTCGCGATGCTGGGCAAGAAAACCAACGAGCAGATCTTCGCGGCCTGCGTCGAGATCAATGCGTTGGAGAACGAAGCCGATCGCGTCTCCCGTGAAGCTATCAGCCGCCTCTTTGACGAGGAGAAAGATCCGATCCAGTTGATCAAGTGGAAGGAAATTTTCGAGACACTCGAAAGGGCCACCGACAAGTGCGAGGACGCGGCCAATATTCTTGAGAGCGTGGTGGTAAAAAATGCTTGATGCGGCTTTTATCATGCTCTGCCTGGTTATCCTGGCGGCGCTGGTCTTCGATTACATCAACGGGTTTCACGATACAGCCAATGCCATTGCAACCTGTGTTTCAACCAGGGCTCTTTCGGTCAGGGCCGCCATTGTCATGGCCGCCACGCTCAACTTTGCCGGAGCGATGATCTCGACCAAGGTGGCCGCCACGATCGGCAAGGGCATCGTGGATGGAGTCAACATAACCCAGATGGTGGTGCTGGCCGGAATCATCGGCGCGATTGTCTGGGACCTGATCACCTGGTACTACGGCCTGCCCTCTTCCTCCTCCCATGCCATCATCGGCGGCATAATCGGGGCGGTATTCGCCCATGCCGGCCTCAATGCCATCAAATGGGCCGGCCTCAACAAGATCGTGATGGCGCTGATCCTCTCACCGATCCTGGGAACGGCCATAGGTTTCGTATTCATGGTGCTGATTTACTGGGTCTTCCGTAACAAGGCGCCCAGCGGTCTCAACAAGAATTTCCGGCGCTTGCAGGTTATATCTGCGGCCCTGATGGCCTTTTCCCATGGAACCGCCGATGCCCAGAAGTCGATGGGCGTCATCACGCTGGCGCTGGTCAGCTACGGCACATTGAAAACCTTTGCCGTGCCCTGGGAAGTGATGGTGGCCTGCGCCACCGCGATGGCATTTGGAACGGCAGCCGGAGGCTGGCGGATCATCAAGACCGTCGGCAGTGACTTTGTCAAACTGCAGCCGGTGCATGGTTTTTGCGTCGAAACCGCTTCGGCCGGAGTCATCCTGGGGGCCTCGGCCTTCGGCATGCCGACCAGTACCACCCATGTGATTACCTCCACCATTCTGGGAGTGGGGCTTTCCAAACGGCTGAACGCCGTCAACTGGAATGTGGCCAAGCGCATTCTGATCGCCTGGGTTCTTACCATTCCGGCCTCGGCACTGGTGGCCTACCTGACCTACCAGGTTTTGAGTCCGCTTTTGGGCAAGTGAACAAACCGCCCTGGTCAAAAATTTTGAAACCTGAATTATTGAACTCTTCCATCGTTTGGCCGGCCCTGTGTGCCGGCCTTACTGTTTTGGTGCTCTGGCTGTCACTGATACCGGCCGACGCGGTTCCCGTGGCCGGCCTGGACTGGGACAAGCTGAATCATGCCGCGGCTATTGCCGCCGTGACTTTTGCGGCCTTTCTTGCCCTCAAGCCTTACCGATGGGCAGCACAGACAGCCTTTTTGTACGGTATTCTCCTGGGGGGGCTGATCGAGGCTTTCCAGGCGATCTTTACAACAACCCGTAGCGCGGAGTGGGGCGACCTGTTGGCCGACCTGATCGGCGGCGGGCTTGTCTGGTGCCTGATATTTTTTATTCAAAGAAAGCGGGATCAATCATGAAAATGCGCCGGTTTTTTTTACTGCTGGCCTGCTGGGTGTCGGTAGTTTGTTCTGTTGAGGCCTTTGCCGAGGAAGCACAGCGGTTTTCGATCGCGGATGAGGCCTCCAAAACCGGGGCGCGACTGCTGGATGAATCAAAAGAGTTTGTTACTACCCCCTTTCAGCCTGATAACGGCAACTTGCTGCTGACTCTGGGCGTGGCCGGTGCGGTGGGGGCGACCTATGCCTTTGACGGTGAAATCAGGGATATGATGCAGCGCAACCGCTCCGGCGGAAGCGACCGGGCCGCCGATGCCGGCGCCATTATCGGTGATCCCTACCTGCATCTGGGCGCGGCCGCATTGCTCTACGGCGGTGGCATTCTGGCAGATTCCCCGCGCCTGAAGGAGGCCGGGGAGATGCTGGGCGAGGCGCTGATCCTGGCGGACGGGGCGACGCTGCTTTTAAAGGAGGCCACCGGCCGCGGCCGGCCGCTGGCCACCAACGGCAAGGGGGATTTCCGTCCGTTCGGTTTCAGATCAAATTATGACAGTTTTCCCTCGATGCATACCGCCAGCTCCTTTGCCGTTGCCTCGGTCATTGCCCATACCACCGAAAGCCTGCCGCTTGCGGCGGCATCCTACTGCGCCGCGGCCTTTGTCGGGATTTCACGCATGCATCAGAACAAACACTGGGCCAGCGATGTGCTGCTTGCGGCGGCTATCGGCGAGCTGGCCGGGCGGGTGGCTGCCGGCCGGCATGACAGCTTCCGATCCTACGCGGTTGTTCCGACCGCGCTGGACGGCGGTGGCGGCCTGGCCCTGACCGGCCGTTTCTGACAGGTAATCACCCGCTTCCCCAGCATTTCCCCCCTTGCCATACCGGGCGCAAGCAGGCATAATGCATCAATTTTATGATGGGAGCCTGATTCATGCCATTACGTGTCTACAATACCCTCTCCGGTGAAAAGGAAACCTTTGTCCCGCTGATGCCCGGCAAGGCCGGCATGTACGTCTGCGGGGTAACGGTCTACGATTATTGCCACATCGGCCACGCCCGCGCCAACGTGGTTTTTGACATCATCTTCCGCTACCTGAAATATGCCGGTTACGATGTGACCTATGTCCGCAACTACACCGACATCGACGACAAGATCATCAACCGGGCCAACCAGGAGGGGTGTGATTACCGCACCATTGCCGATCGCTACATCCGGGCTTTCGATGAGGATATGGCGCGGCTGGGGCTGGCAAAACCGACCGTGGAGCCGAAGGCCACCGACCATATCGGCGGCATAATCGCAATTATTGAAGCGCTTGTCGCCAAGGGGCACGCCTATGCCTCCGATGGCGACGTTTACTTTGCCGTTGAAACTTTCCCCGAATATCTCAAGCTCTCCGGGCGCAACCTGGAAGAGATGCAGGCCGGCGCCAGGGTCGAGGTGTGCGACAAGAAGCGTAACCCGATGGATTTCGCGCTCTGGAAGGGATCCAAACCGGGCGAGCCCTGGTGGGAGTCTCCCTGGGGACAGGGACGCCCCGGTTGGCATATCGAGTGTTCCGCCATGAGCATGGAGTTCCTGGGAAAGACCTTTGATTTCCATGGCGGTGGCAAGGACCTGATCTTCCCGCACCATGAAAACGAGATCGCCCAGTCGGAAGCGGCCAACGGTTGCCGCTTTGTGCGCTACTGGCTGCACAACGGTTTCGTCAATATCAACTCGGAGAAGATGAGCAAGTCGCTGGGCAATTTTTTCACGATCCGCGAGGTGTTGGACAAATTCGATCCGGAAACTTTGCGCTTCTTCATCCTGTCGGCCCATTACCGTTCTCCGATCGATTTTTCCGACCAGAACCTGGATGAAGCACAAACCGGCCTGGAGCGAATTTACTCCTGTCTGGCGGTAATCGACGAAGCTTTGAACAGACTCCCGACCTCGTCCGAACTCCCTGCCGTGGAAAGCCTGTCTCCGATCGGACTGGAACTGCAGGAAAAGGTGGAACAGTTTACCCCCCGTTTCGTCGAGGCGATGGACGATGATTTCAACACCGCCCAGGCCTTGGGAGTGCTGTTTGAGACGGTGCGGGCCTGCAACCGGTTTCTGGCCGAATCGAAAGAACCTTCGGCGGTGGCTATTTCACTGATCGCCCGTGTCCGGCACCTGTTCGATGAAGCCGGCGCGGTGTTGGGGTTGTTCTCAACAAAACCGGCGCTATGGCTTGAAGGAATAAAAAGCGCCAAAGCCGGCCAGATCGATATAACTCCTGATGAAATCGAGCGCCTGATCTTGGAGCGCTCCGAGGCGCGCGCCGCGAAAAACTTCAAGCGAAGCGATGAAATCCGTGATCTGCTGCTGGACAAGGGGATTCAGCTGCTGGATTCCGCGCAGGGGACTACCTGGAATGTGAAATAGGCGTTCAACTTCGCTGGTTTCGACTCTGCTCAGCCACCGGTCTCCCCGTTCCCTGAGCGGAGCCGAAGGGCGGGCTTAGTAACCAGCTTGATTGCATACTGATATTTGACTGTTATAATTGAAAACTACTACATCTGGCGAGGTTCGGCGTGGATTGGGAGTGCTGCTGGGACAGGGACGTTATCGCGATGGGGGATTGCCCCAACATCCATGAGGGTGACGAGGATCTGCTTACCTCAAAACGCCGGCGTATCCTGGAAAAATGCAGCGAATGCGATAATTTCAGGCGCGATCTGGGCCGCTTCAGCGACAGTTCCCATCCGCTGGCCCCGGTCTTTTATCTCGTCCACAGCGAATATCAGCGGCAAAAAACCCAGATACAGTCACTGGTGAGCTTCCTCGACAACAAAACCCTTGAGATTCGCTTCATGCACGAGCTGGGTTTTGTGCTGCAAAGCTCGGTCGATCTGGAGGAGGTGCTGTCGGTTGCCCTGACCGCGATTACAGCCGGCAAAGGTTTTGGCATGAATCGCGCCTTTCTGCTGCTGGCCGACCGTGAAGCCGGCATGCTGAAGGGTTATCTGGCAATCGGTCCCCGGAATCTGGAAGAGGCCAGCCATACCTGGAATGAGATTCTCGGTAACGACATGGACCTGAAGACTTTGGCGATGAACTTCCGCAAGAACAAGCTCTCCTCCGAAAGAGCCAAATTTCACGACATCCTGGAACAGCTCACGGTTCCGCTTTCATCCCACGAACACATCACCATCAAGGCGCTGGACAGCAAACATCCGATGCTGATCGAGGACGCCTTCCATCACCCGGAGGTCAATCCGAATTTCGCGGCCCTGCTGGGGGTCGATACCTTTCTGTTGATGCCGCTGATTTCGCGTAACCGCCGGGTCGGGCTGATCATCGCGGACAACTGCATTACCCACCGACGCATTACCGATGAGGATATGCATTCGCTTGAGACCTTCAGCTTTCCGGTGGCTTTCGCCATGGAGCGCGCCTCGCTGTACGACAAGCTGCAGATCGAGCTGAACCGTGTCACCGAGGCCGGCAAGAAGCTGAAGGAACAGCAGGAACTGATCGTCAGGATGGAAAACATGGCCCTGGTGGGGCGTATTACCTCCAGCATCGCCCATTCGGTGCGTAACCCGCTGATGATAATCGGCGGGTTTGCCCGATCGATGCTTAAGAATACCCCCTCTTCCGATCCCAAACGGGACTTTATCGAGTCGATCGTCGCCGAAACCCACCAGCTGGAAGGGGTGCTGGACGAAATCCTCAATTATTCCGACTCCCTCTATCCGGCCAGGGATTTCTGGGACGTCGGCCAGCTGGTGGAAAGTGCGCTGCGCGATACCTCCGAGGTGCTGATGTCGCGCGGCTATGCCAGCGGATACTCGTCGGAGAATGATCTTCCACCGGTATATATCGATTTCAAACAGATCTCCTACTGTCTTCGTACCGTGCTGCAGAGCGACATAAACGGCATGGGGGATGACCGGACGATTGCAGTCCGCTCTTACCGCGACGAAAACGCGGTGGTCATCCGTATCGAGGATCGCAGTCGAAACGTGACGCAGGCCGAATTGGATCACATCCTGGTGCCGTTCTCGGAAACCCGTGACCTGGGAGCCGGCCTGGGGCTGGCGCTATGCAAGACGATGCTGGAAAAGCAGGGCATACCTTTTGTGGCTCTCGCGGTTGCTGAAGCGGGCATTATCTACACCATCAAACTTCCCACCTACAAGGAGGAGCAGCAATGAGTAAATTATTGGTTGTTGACGACGAAGCGAACATCCGCTTGCTTTATTCGGAAGAGCTGGCCGATGAGGGGTATGAGGTGGTTACCGCGGCCAATATCGCCGAAGCGACTGAAAAACTGCAGCTTAACTCTTTTGACCTGGCGGTGCTGGATATCAAGCTTAAAAATGAGAGCGGCATCGAACTGTTGCAGCAGCTGGTCAAGGAGCGCCACGATATGCCGGTGATCCTCTGTTCGGCTTTTTCCTGCTACAAGGATGATTTTTCGGCCTGGCTGGCCGATGGTTATGTTGTCAAATCGGGTGATCTGACCGAATTGAAACATGAAATTGCGCGGGTATTGGCAAAGAAGGCGCAAAAGGTCAAGGCGGGGCTTTAATTCCACTGACTCTGATATTTAATTCCATCCTCAAGGAGTATCTATGAAAGCCGTAATCATGGCGGGTGGCTTCGGCACCCGTATTCAGCCGCTGACCGGCAGCATTCCCAAACCGATGATCCCGCTTTTCAACCGTCCGATCATGCTGCATATCGTCGAGTTGCTGAAAAAGCACGACATCACCGAACTGGTGATGTTGCTGTACCATCAGCCGTTCTTCATAAAAAACTTCTTCCGTGACGGCGCCGATTTCGGTGTCAAGATTACCTATGTCACCCCGCTGCAGGACATGGGCACGGCCGGGGCGGTCAAGGCGGCCGAGAAATATCTGGACAAGCGCTTCATGGTCATCAGCGGTGACCTGCTGACGGACTTCAACCTGAAGAAAATCATGGATTTCCACGCCGATAACAAGGCCAAGGCCACCATAACCCTGACCTCGGTCAAGGACCCGCTCCAGTTCGGGGTTGTGATCACCGACAAGGAGAAGCGCATCACACAGTTTCTGGAAAAGCCGGGCTGGGGCGAAGTGATCTCGGATACGATCAACACCGGCATCTACGTGCTGGAGCCGGAAGTTCTCAAATACATCCCCGAGGGTGAAAACTTCGATTTTTCCCAGGATCTGTTTCCGCTGATGCTGAAGAAAAACGACGCGCTGTTCGGCGTCACCGCCAAGGGGTACTGGCGTGACATCGGCAATACCGATTCCTACCGCGAAGCGTTCCACGACATCTTCAGGGGCAAGGTGAACCTGAAAATCGACGAACCCAAGCAGGATTTCGTCGGCAAGGATCTGCGGCTCGGAGCGGATGTAAAGCTGGAGCATGCCAGCGGTCTCGAGGGAACCGTAGTAATCGGCGACAACAGCCAGGTGCTGGGTGATGTGCGCATCAAGGATTCGGTCATCGGGCGCAACTGCACGATCGAGGCCGGGGTCAGGCTCAGTCGCTGCATCATCTGGGACAACTCCTATATCAAGAAGGGGGCCAAGATCACCGACAGCGTGATCTGTTCCAATGTCCGTGTCGGGCAGGGCGCCGTTCTGGAAGAGGGTGTCATCGTGGCCGAGGATACCTCGATCGGCGACGAGGCGGTCATCAAGGCCGACGTCAAGATCTGGCCCAAAAAGACGATCGAGGCCGGCGCCACCGTAACATCCAACATGATCTGGGGCGAGAAATGGAAGAAGGCGCTCTTCGAGGGGGCGATCATCAAGGGGCTTTCCAATGTGGAACTGACGCCCGAGTTTGTCGCCAAGCTGGGCTGTGCCTATGGCACTTCGCTTCCCAAGGGTAGCTTCGTGCTAGGCGGACGTGATTCGTCACCATCCTCACGCATGCTGAAGCGCTGCTTTGTCGGTGGCCTGCTGTCGGCCGGCGTCAACGTCCGCGACATGAAGATGACCTCGCTACCGCTTCTGCGCTACAAACTGAAAACATTCGGAGAGGTGGGCGGGGTGCACTTCCGCCAGTCCCAGGATGATCCGGCCCTGCTTGAGATCGTCTTTCTGGATGGCGATGGTCTCGACTTTTCCAGCAACATGGGCAAGAACGTCGAGCGCACCTTTTTCAAGGAAAATTTCCGACGAGCCCACCATACCGAACCGGGTGTGCTGGTGGAGATCAACAACGTCGGTGATTTCTATCGCGAGGGGTTTCTGAGGGCACTGGATCGCGAGGTTTTGAAAAAGGCCGCCTGCACGGTCGTGGTTGACTTCAGCTTCTCCCCTGCCAGCCAGACCCTGCCGCAGTTGTTGAACGAACTCGGTTTCTCTGTGATTGCGTTGAACGCCTATGTTGACGAAGGGCGCGGGGTGCAGCTGAAGGAAAAGAACGAGGCGCTCAGGCAGCTGGCGACGATTGTTTCGTCGCTGGGGGCCCAGTCCGGTTTCTGGCTCGACCCGACCGCCGAAGCGATCACGCTGGTTGATGAAACCGGCCGGATTTACAATGGCGTGGAGTTACTTTCACTGGTGGTGGCGATGTTGATGAAGGCCGGACAGAAAGGCACGATAGCGGTTCCGGTGCAGGCCCCTTCGACCATCGAGCAGATGGCCGGGCAGAAGCGTTGCCAGGTGACCCGCACCAAGAGTTCAGATCGCGCCATGCTTGAAGCCGCCACCTCGTCTGAAATCGTTCTGACCGGTACCACCGATGGACGTTTTGCCTTCCCCCGCTTCCAGGCCGCCTTTGACGGCATGTTTTCGATCGCCAAGCTGATGGAGCTGGCGGCTTCCTGCGGCATGTCGCTTTCGCAGGGACTGTCCACCGTTCCGGCCCGCGCCTATCTGCAGACCAGCCTGGCCTGCCCCTGGGAGATGAAGGGGGGCATCATGCGCAAGATGAGCGAAGACAGCCTGGAGAAGGAGGCCTCCTTCATCGACGGCATCAAGGTGCATTTTGGCGATGACTGGGTGCTGGTGCTGCCGGACCAGTACATCCCGATCGTTCATATTGTCGCCGAGGCCAAGGACCATAAAGCAGCCCAGAGGCTGTTGAGCGAGTACCAGAAGAAGCTGGAGGGCTGGAAGAAAGAACTGATGTAGGTCTTTCATGGATATTCTCGTGACGGAGGGGTGATGTTCTCTGTTTATAGCGATTTATAAATAATGCCGCTCTCGTCAGCATGGTGCTGATGGAGCGGCGTTTGTGTATTCGGCACATACCGTGAGTGTAGACTTCCAGCCTGCGTTTCAAGTGGGTTCATCCTACAAAAAGCAGTTGATCGCGCAAAGACGCTCCAGAAGTAGGCGCTTTTAAGCGAAGTTCGCTAAGAAAAACAGAGTGTTAGAAAATGTCTAGACTTAACCATTTGGGTGAGCCTTTATAGATTGTAAGATATTGACTTTCTTTGCGTCTTTGCGCCTTTGCGTGAGTGAATTGCCGATTTTAGATTCATTGCTTGAATGGGTGTTCTGTTTAAGGATTTGGGAAAAAAGAGATGAAGGTTTGCCGGGTGGCGGTTGGAGAATAATTCTATAGAGTGTCACCCGTACTCAGGGTGATGTCCCTGGCTTCCTGTAATTTTCATGTGCACAGGCTAAATATTCCGATTGGGTAGATGGCCGGTTCACACGCACACACGCGTGGATCGGTGAATAACTTGTTGTGTGAGTAAAAGATGTATTTATAACACCAAGAGGGCTCACGTGTGAGGTGATATGATTAAAGTTATTCTGTTCTGGATTTGCCTCTATTTGCTCATACTTATTTTTTCCTTCATAAGCGAAATAACATACAAAAAAAGGACAATCGAAGAAGTCAGAAAAAACTTGAAACAAATTGTAATTCAAACTTCTTTGACATTTGCTGTCTTCGTTGTGGCGAGCTATTTATGGTCAAAGTATGGCGGCAGTGGTAGGTAGCCTTCAGAAATACTGCGACACAACCAGACAGTTGGACACCGCCCGCCAGAAAAAACTGGGCATGCGGGTTAAGGCCCGGCCCGTTCGGCAGATAAACCGAATAACTCAAACTGACGTGCGTACCCTCTGTGGTCGCCACCCCAAGGAAACGACAATATGAAAATCAGGAAAAACACAAAAGGTAGCCAACTAAAGCATGTGTTAGGCATCGCATGGTATCGAAGAGAGCAGTGGAACAGGCTTCTCGAAGTTTCCGCGGATCGGGATGAATTGGAAGATAACTATGACGACT
>MGZK01000120.1 GCA_001802125.1 Geobacteraceae bacterium GWC2_55_20 | reverse complement strand
CCCGATCGCCATGGATGAAGGCCTCCGCTTCGCTATCCGCGAAGGTGGCCGTACCGTCGGCGCAGGCGTTGTTAGCTCCATTATCGAATAAATCTGAAACGTTACGAGGATATCAATGCAGAGCCAGAAAATCAGAATTCGCCTCAAGGCATATGACCATAAGCTACTGGATGTTTCAGTAAGTGAGATCGTCGAAACTGCAAAAAGAACTGGTGCTAGAGTTGCAGGGCCGATTCCACTGCCAACAGTTATAAATAAATACTGTGTTCTCCGTGGTCCGCATGTTGATAAAAAGTCTCGTGATCAATTTGAGATCAGAACGCATAAACGTCTGATCGACATACTTGATCCGACACAGCAAACGGTTGATGCCTTGATGAAACTGGATCTTTCTGCTGGTGTTGACGTCGAAATCAAACTGTAATTGTTACTACGACTGAATAGGATTAGCTATGATGAAAGGTATCATCGGAAAAAAGCTGGGCATGACTCAGATATTTTTGGAAGACGGGACACTTGTGCCGGTAACGGTTGTTCAGGCTGGTCCTTGCTACGTAGTCCAGAAAAAAACTGTGGAGACAGATGGTTACTCAGCAGTTCAGGTGGGTTTTGATTCTGTTGCAGCATCCGGTGCAAACAAGCCGGATCTCGGTCACTGCACAAAATCAGGTCAGGGCGTTTTTAGATTCCTGAGAGAATTCAGGCTGGCATCATCTACAGAAATGAACATCGGAGATTCGATTACTGTTGATCAGTTTGCTCCTGATGATGTCATTGATGTAACCGGCACTAGTATTGGTAAAGGTTTTCAGGGCGTAATCAAGCGCTGGAACTTTAAAGGCGGCCGAGCTTCCCACGGTTCACGCTTTCATCGTGCGCCTGGTTCAATCGGCGCATCAGCAACACCTTCGCATGTTTTTAAAAATAAGAAAATGCCTGGTCAGATGGGCAATTGCAAGGTTACAGTTCAGCGGCTTAAAATTGTCCGTGTCGTTTCATCAGACAACCTGCTTCTTATCAAAGGAGCGGTTCCTGGTCACAAGAACTCAATCGTACTGATTAAACAGAGTGTAAAAGCTTAGTAATTTCTTGGGAGTTTGTGTATGCCTTCAATAGATGTCTACAATATGAACAGGCAAAAAACGGGTGAAGTTGAGCTGTCAGATGACGTGTTCAACGTTGAGGTGAGGGAAAGCCTTATCCATCAAGCACTTCGAATTCAGCTTGCCAACAGGAGAGCGGGCACGGTTGCGGTCAAGAATCGTTCCGCCGTATCCGGCGGAGGCAAGAAGCCTTTCAAGCAGAAAGGTACCGGTAATGCTCGTCAGGGTTGCAGCAGAGCGCCGCAGTATCCTGGTGGTGGAGTCGCGTTTGGCCCGCAACCGAAGATATACAATCTGAGCATGAATAAAAAAGCCAGAGCCGCTGCACTTTGTTCCGTACTGACTTATAAACTACAGAATAACGGCATTACAGTTATTGATAAAATTGAATTTGACAAGATATCCACTCAGGATTTTGTAGGGTTCATGAAGCGCTTTGATCTTGAGCGTTCATTGATTGTTACGGATGATTTCAACAACAATCTGTACTTGTCAGCCCGCAATGTCCCTCATGTCAAAATGCTGAAGCACGATGCTCTGAATGTTCATGATATGCTCAAGTATCGTCATATCATTTTTACTCAGGGATCGGTGCAGTCGGCAGAAGGAGCATTGCAGAAATGAACATTTACTCCGTAATTAAAAAGCCACATGTAACTGAAAAGACTTCGTTGGGAGCTGATTCATCCAACACAGTTGCTATCGTGGTTGATAAAGATTCAAACAAAATTGAGATCAAGCAGGCTGTTGAATCCCTGTTTAAAGTTAAAGTTGCCGATGTTCGTACGGTAACCGTGGCTGGCAAGGTTAAGCGCTCTGGCAAAACTTTTGGCAAACGGTCCAACTGGAAAAAAGCATATGTAACACTCCAGGAAGGACAAACAATAGATTTCTTTGAAGTCTAACTAACACGTTTGGGGTTCGCAATGGCAATCAAAAGTTACAATCCGACATCAGCAGGACGTAGGCATCAAACATGTTCTGCGTTTGACGAAATTACTAAATCTACACCAGAAAAGTCCTTGCTAGTTGTTCTTAAAAAAAGCGGCGGCAGAAACTCTAATGGACGTATAACTTCCAGGCATCAAGGTGGCGGTCACAAACAGAAGTATCGTATTATCGATTTTCGACGTGATAAAAGAAGCATACCTGCTACTGTTGCCAGCATAGAATACGATCCGAACCGCAGTGCAAGAATTGCTCTTCTGAATTACGCAGATGGTGAAAAAAGATATATTCTTGCGCCTCTTGATCTTAAGGTTGGCGACATGGTTATCAGTGGACCTGAAGCAGATATAAAGCCAGGGAATTCACTTCCACTTCGTGCGATCCCGTTGGGCACAATTATACATAATATTGAGCTCAAAATCGGCAAAGGCGCACAGCTTGCGAGAAGCGCCGGTACATTTGCACAGCTCATGTCAAAAGAGGGCAAGTATTCACAGGTTAAACTGCCTTCCGGCGAAGTTCGTCTAATCCTTCAGGATTGCTACGCAACAATCGGCCAGGTGGGTAATACTGACCATGAAAACGTTAACATCGGTAAAGCAGGCCGCTCTCGTTGGCTTGGCAGACGTCCGAAAGTACGAGGCGTTGCAATGAACCCTGTCGATCACCCACATGGCGGTGGTGAAGGGCGTACTTCGGGTGGACGTCATCCTGTAACTCCTTGGGGCATTCCTACCAAGGGTTACAAAACTCGTACTAACAAGACTTCTGATCGTTTCATCGTTAAGAAGCGCAGCAAATAATCCGTTGAGAGGCTGATAATATGGCACGTTCGATAAAAAAAGGTCCTTTTATTGATGATCACTTGTTGAAAAAGGTTCTGGCTGAAGGTCCTAATTCTAAAAAAATTATTAAGACCTGGTCACGCCGCTCCACAATCAGCCCTGATTTTATAGGTTGTAGTTTTGCGGTACATAACGGTCGCAAGTTTATTCCGGTTTTTGTAACCGAGAATATGGTTGGACATAAAATGGGTGAATTCTCGCCAACTAGAACATTTCACGGCCATGCCGCTGATAAGAAGAGTAAAGTCAAGAAGTAGTAAGGGGAGTTTGATATGGAATCCAGTGCAAAATTATCATCTATACGGCTTTCACCACGCAAAACTCGACTTGTCGTCGATCTTGTAAGAGGTAAAGCTATACAGGATGCACTCAATACTTTACGATTTATGCCACAGCCATCAGCCAAACTTGTGTCCAAACTGCTGAAATCCGCAGTTGCCAATGCTGAGCAAAAAGGTGTATCTGATGTAGATCGCCTGTTTGTCAAAACCATATTCGTTGACGGTGGAGCAGTCCTAAAACGCTTCGTTCCGCGTGCAATGGGACGTGCAAGCAAGATAAGAAAGCCGACAAGCCATATTGCAGTAACATTGTCGGACTCTAAATAGTTTTTATTACCTGGAGGTGTAGTTTGGGACAAAAAATAAATCCGATAGGCTTCCGACTTGGCGTGACTAAGACTTGGGACTCGAAATGGTACGCTGAGGCTGACTACGCTAAGTTGTTGCACGAAGACCTGGCCATCCGGAAATTCTTGAAAAAGCGTCTATACAGTTCCGGTGTCTCTAAAATAGAGATTGAGCGTGCTGCAAACAAATGCAAGATCAATATCTTCACTGCACGCCCGGGTCTTATAATCGGTAAGAAGGGTTCGGAAGTTGAAACGATCAAGAAAGATCTTGCACTGATAACTTCTAAAGAAGTCTTTATTACTATCAATGAAGTGCGCAAGCCTGAACTGGACGCTCAGTTAGTAGCCGAGAACGTAGCTCTGCAACTGGAACGACGTATCGCATTCCGTAGAGCCATGAAGAAGAGCGTCACCTCGACGTTGAAGTTTGGTGCCAAAGGTATCAGAATTACTTGTTCAGGAAGACTTGGCGGTGCTGAAATGTCACGTACTGAATGGTATCGTGAAGGGCGGGTTCCTCTCCATACCCTGAGAGCTGACATAGATTATGGTTTTGCAGAAGCTAAAACAACATATGGACTTATTGGCGTAAAAGTACTGATATTCAAAGGCGAAATTCTGCCTGGTAAGTGATCTTTTTATTTTGCACAACAGGAGCACGCATCAATGTTAATGCCGAAACGGGTCAAACATAGAAAACAGATGAAGGGGCGTATGTCCGGTAAGCCCTGCCGTGGAATCGATCTTTCTTTTGGCGAGTTTGGTCTTCAGGCCACAGAGTGTGGTTGGCTGGATTCCCGTCAAATCGAAGCAGCACGTATCGCGATGACACGTTATATCAAGAGGGGCGGTAAGATCTGGATTCGTGTTTTTCCGGACAAGCCTTTGACTGCTAAACCTGCAGAGACCAGGATGGGTAAAGGTAAAGGCTCTCCTGATTCTTGGGTATGTGTTGTCAAGCCAGGCGTAATCTTATACGAGATGGAAGGTGTGACCGAAGAAATTGCACGCGAAGCTCTGAGGCTTGCTGCGCATAAACTGCCCCTTTCAACAAAGTTTATCTCACGGGGAGAGCTTCATGAAGACTAATGACCTCAGGAAAATGACCTCTGAAGAACTGATCAAAAAGCAGACTGAGACTACTCAGGAGCTTTTCAATCTCAAATTTCAGCTGCATACCGGCAGACTTGAGAATACATCCAAGCTTAAATCTGTCCGGAAGGACATTGCCAGAATTAGTACAATACTCACTGAGATCAAGGCATAGGGAGCATCGAAATGATTGAACGTGGTCATAGAAAAACACAGGTAGGTGTTGTTGTAAGTGACAAGATGGAGAAAACCGTTGTAGTCAAGGTTGACCGTCTAGTCAAACACAGCATTTACAACAAATATATTAAGCGTAGTGTCAAGTACAAGGTTCATGATGAACAGAACAGTACGAAAGTTGGTGACCGCGTACAAATTATCGAGTGTCGCCCATTGAGTAAAGATAAGCGCTGGAGCCTCAAGCAGATTATTGAAAGTATCTCTTAGTATAGGGAGTATCGTGTAATGATTCAAATGCAGACAATACTGGATGTAGCCGACAATTCAGGGGCAAAAAAACTCTTTTGCATAAAAGTCCTGGGCGGTTCCAAGAGAAAATATGCAGGCGTTGGCGATATTATTGTTGCTTCGGTACGTGAAGCGCTTCCCAATTCCAAAGTTAAAAAAGGCGATGTTGTTAAAGCTGTCATAGTTAGAACTGCAAAGTCTCTAGGTCGTCCAGATGGATCATACATCCGTTTTGATGATAACTCTGGTGTTGTAATTAATAATGCCAAGGAACCGGTTGGTTCTCGTATCTTCGGTCCGGTAGCCAGAGAATTGCGGGCTAAGAAGTTTATGAAAATTATCTCTCTTGCACCGGAAGTACTATAAAAATATCGGAGAAATTACAGATGCAAGCCATTAAATCCCATGTTAGCAAGGGCGATACAGTTATGGTTATTGCCGGTAAGGAAAAAAGTAAGACCGGTAAGGTTTTACAACTTCTTCCTAAAAAGCAAGGCGTAATCGTAGAAGGTCTCAATATTGTAAAGCGTCACGTGAAAGCACGTGGCAATGAGGCCGGCGGGATAAAGGAGAAAGAAGCCAGGATACACATCTCCAATGTCATGCCATATTGTTCAAAGTGTGCTAAGCCAGTCAGAACAAGCAAGAAAATTCTGGAAAACGGCGAAAAACAGCGTGTTTGTATCAAGTGTGGCAATTCGCTTTAGAATTACTTTGGAGGAAAGATTATAATGACGCGTTTAAAAGAAATTTATATCAAAGAAGTTGTACCTAAGCTTCTTAACGATTTTACGTATAAGTCCTCCATGCAGGTACCGCGCATTGAGAAAATCGTTGTTAACATGGGGTTGGGCGAAGCGATTCAGAATGTTAAGATTTTAGATTCTGCGACAGCGGAACTGAATGCAATAACTGGACAGAAATCGGTTATCACAAAAGCAAAAAAATCAATTGCTACATTCAAGCTGCGTGAAGGTATGCCGATTGGTTGCATGGTAACACTGCGTCGCGAACGCATGTATGAATTTCTCGACCGGCTTATGAATGTATCGCTTGCCAGGGTTCGCGATTTCAAGGGTGTCTCTGGTAAGGCTTTTGACGGTAAAGGCAATTATACTCTTGGTGTGAAGGAACAGCTTATATTCCCTGAGATTAATTATGATGCAGTTGATAAGATCAAAGGCATGAATATAACGATCGTGACAAGTGCCAAGACTGACGAGGAAGGTAAAGCTCTTCTCAAGTACCTGGGCATGCCGTTCAGGAACTAAGAAATCTGGAGGATTCTGTGGCAAAAGTTTCAATGATAATCAAGTCCCAGCGCAAACCTAAATTCAAGGTTCGCCAACACAATCGTTGCCCGGTCTGCGGGAGACCTAAAGCTTTCTACCGGAAATTCGAAATGTGCAGAATATGTCTGCGCAAGTACGCCTCCTCTGGCCAGATTCCCGGCGTGATTAAATCCAGCTGGTAACTTCAAGCCCATATAGAAAGAGACAGGAGCATACTCACGATGTCCATGACAGATCCAATTGCTGACATGCTTACCAGAATCAGAAACGCTAACATGGTAAAGCATCAGAAAGTTGACATTCCTTCTTCAAACATGAAAGTAAGTATAGCCAGTGTTCTGAAGCAGGAAGGATTCATTAAAAACTATAAGGTGATCTCTGATAACCTTCAAGGTGTACTCAGGGTATATCTGAAATATATTGATGAAAAAGATAGTGTGATTAACGAGATCAAGCGAATCAGCAAGCCTGGTGGACGTGTCTATGTAAAGTCAGAAGATATTCCCATGGTAAAAAGCGGGCTTGGAATTGCGATTCTGTCCACATCCAAGGGGATCATTACTGACAGTACAGCACGTAAGGCCGGAGTAGGCGGCGAACTCATCTGCTCAGTCTGGTAAACATTGCGACAAGGAGTACATTAGATGTCAAGAATAGGTAAACTACCAATAGAGATACCAAAAGGTGTCAAGATCGGTTTCAGTGACTCTTTGTTGTCTGTGCAGGGTCCGAACGGATCACTGGCACGCAAGATAATGTCAAATGTTGTACTCGACATCAATGAATCAACAATTCTGGTCACCAGAGTTGATGAGACCAATCAATCCAGGGCTGCGCATGGTTTGACTCGTACACTTATAAACAACATGGTTGTTGGTGTAACGAAAGGATTTCAGACTGATCTGGAAATCAACGGAGTTGGTTACAGGGCCGAGGTTAAGGGCCAGGAACTGGTATTAAGTCTTGGATACTCACATCCGGTCAACTTTCAAATCCCTGACGGTATCTCGATTAATGTTGAAAAGATGACCAAGCTCTCTGTCAAGGGATACGATAAGGAATTAGTTGGCCAGACAGCTGCTAAAATCAGATCGTTCCGCAGTCCTGAGCCTTACAAGGGTAAGGGCATCAAGTATGCTGACGAGACTATATTGAGAAAAGCTGGTAAAACCGGCAAGAAATAGTCTTTATAAGGAGATATGTGTGGCTAAAACAGCTATAAAAACAATTACACGTATGAAGCGTAAAGTTCGGGTCCGTAAAAAAGTACTCGGCACAGTTGAGCGTCCACGTCTCAATGTATTCAAAAGCGCGCGACATATATATGCACAGATAATTGATGATACAAAGGGAGTTACTCTCGTTGCCGCATCGACACTGTCAGAGGCATCTGCAGATATAAGCAATGGTGGAAATGTCGCCGCTGCTACTTTTGTCGGAAAAGAAGTTGCCCGTCTGGCACTGGAAAAAGGTGTTTCATCTGTAGTTTTTGACCGCAATGGTTTTCTCTATCACGGTAGAATCAAAGCGCTTGCTGAAGCAGCCCGCGAAGCCGGGTTGTGCTTCTAAGCGTACGAGGAGGTTTTCTTTGAGTAGGATTAATCCAGCAGAACTTAACCTTAATGATCGTGTCGTTCACATAAGCCGCGTAGCCAAGGTTGTCAAGGGTGGCCGTAGGTTCAGTTTCTCCGCACTTATTGTAGTAGGTGATGGCTGTGGCCATGTCGGTTATGGTCTTGGCAAAGCAAACGAAGTTCCTGAGGCTATCAGGAAGGGCGTTGAGCAAGCCAAGAAAAACCTGATAAAGGTACCGGTCAATCAGAATCAGACAATTCCTTTCGAAATCGAAGGCAAGTTTGGCGCTGGTAAACTTCTCATGAAACCGGCTTCCGCAGGTACCGGTGTTATTGCCGGTGGCGCCGCCCGAGCTATTTTTGAGGCTGCCGGTATCAATAACATTCTTTCCAAATGCCTTGGATCTAACAATCCTCACAATGTAATCAAGGCTGCTTTCAATGGTCTCATGAGGTTGAAAACTCCCGAGGAGATTGCTGCTCGCAGGGGTATTGCTGAATAAATAACTACGTAAGGAATTATCATGGGCGCTATGCTTAAGATTACACTTGTAAAAAGTACTATATGCACACCCAAAAAACACCGAGACGTTGTTGCTGGCTTAGGTTTGTCCAAGCTTAATCAGTCTGTTCAACGTGCTGACAGTCCTGAAATTCGCGGTATGATCAACAAAGTTGCTCATCTGCTTTCTGTAGAATAATTAAAGGGGTAGATAAGTATGGAATTAAATAACCTTAAACCATCACTCGGCTCTACAAAGAACAGAAAACGTATCGGCCGTGGTACAGGTTCTGGACATGGCAAAACAGCTACTAAAGGTCATAAAGGTCAGAAAGCACGTTCCGGCGGCAGTATCAAGGCCGGTTTCGAGGGTGGCCAGATGCCTTTGCAGCGACGACTTCCGAAGCGCGGATTCACCCCGTTGGATCGTATTGAGTACTCGCTTGTCAACCTGAGTCAGTTGGAAGTTTTTGAGGCCGGTACTGTTGTAGACGCTGTTGCTCTTGCTGCCAAGGGGCTGATCAAATCGTCACGTTGCGCAGTTAAAGTACTTGCAAATGGCGAGCTGACCAAGAATCTGAAGATTACTGCAAACAAGTTCAGTCAAACTGCTAAAGACAAAATCGTAGCAGTTGGTGGATCAGTTGAGGAGATCGTCTAGTGCTTGAAGCCTTCCAGAATATATTCAAAATTCCTGAGCTTAAAAAAAGAGTTTTGTTTTCACTAGGAATGCTTGCCGTATATCGTGTCGGGTGCCATATCCCCACTCCCGGAATAGACAGGATCGCGCTATCACACTTTTTCAAACAATCACAGGGGACCTTGCTGGGTCTCTTTGACATGTTTTCCGGTGGTGCTTTGGAGCGTCTGACAGTGTTTGCTCTCGGTATAATGCCGTACATTTCGTCTTCAATTATTTTCCAGCTTCTCACAGTTGTTGTACCCGCCATTGAAAAACTGTCAAAAGAGGGCGAGGCCGGCCGTAAAAAGATAATTCAATACACACGTTATGGGACAGTGGTATTGAGCGTGGTTCAAGGCATGGGTGTAGCAGTTGGACTAGAAAGCATGCGTGGGCCCGCAGGTGAACTGGTTGTTCCTAGCCCTGGTTGGGGCTTTCGTATTTTGACAGTGATAACACTTACAGCCGGAACAGCATTTGTAATGTGGCTTGGCGAACAGATGTCGGAAAAGGGCATCGGCAACGGCATATCGCTGATAATCTTCGCTGGTATTGTTGTTAATATCCCTAAAGCACTCATGAATACAGTTAAGTTGATAAATGCCGGTCAGCTGTCCTTGTTTGTAATTATTTTCGTGCTAGCACTTATGTTTGCAGTCATTGCAGCTATAGTTTTTGTAGAGCGTGGTCAGCGCCGCCTGCCGATTCATTATGCTAAAAGAGTAGTCGGTCTTAAGACGTTTAATGCTCAGACATCACACTTGCCACTCAAGATCAACATGGCCGGTGTTATACCGCCGATCTTCGCATCTTCGATCATTATGTTTCCGGCTACAATTGCAAACTTCATAAATATACCCTGGGTTCAGAGTGCAGCCAAGAGTCTTTCTCCCGGCAACTGGGTTTACAATGTCTTTTTTGTTGCATTCATAGTATTCTTCTGCTACTTCTACACAGCTGTGACTTTTAACCCCCACGATGTGGCGGAGAATATTAAAAAACAGGGTGGCTACATACCGGGTATCCGTCCTGGAAAAGAAACTTCTGAATTCATGGACAGTGTCTTGTCACGGCTTACTTTCGCCGGTGCAATATATATCTCTATCGTCTGCGTTTTGCCTACAATTCTGATCGGTAAATTTAATCTGCCATTTTATTTTGGCGGAACGGCTTTGTTGATTGCGGTTGGTGTCGGCATGGACACTGTCGCTCAGATCGAGTCGCACCTGATAACTCGGAATTATGAAGGGTTCTTGAAGGGCGTTAGAATCAGAGGAAGGAAATAAGCTGTGAACCTGATTCTTTTTGGACCTCCCGGAGCTGGGAAAGGGACGCAAGCGAAGTTTATAGTCGAACAATACCATATACCCCAGATATCTACCGGTGATATGTTGCGCGCTGCAGTTAAAGCCGGATCTGAACTTGGTTTGAAAGCCAAGTCGGTTATGGATTCCGGGGGCTTGGTTTCTGATGATCTTGTTCTTGCACTTGTTAAAGAACGCTTGTCGTCACCTGATTGTAAGCAGGGTTTCATTCTGGATGGTTTTCCGCGTACTTTGGCTCAGGCAGACGCCCTTTTGCAGGTTCTTGATGCAATTGACAAATCAATTGATCATGTGATCTCTCTTGATGTTGATAATGGTGAAATTGTTAAGCGATTATCGGGTAGAAGAACCTGTCCTACTTGCGGAAAAGGGTACCATGTTATATATGATGCGCCGCGCGTTGCAAATGTTTGTGACGCATGTGGTGTTCCCCTGATTCAACGAGATGATGATTCCGAGCAGACCGTTAAGAACCGGCTTGATGTTTATGAGCAGCAGACAGCACCGCTTAAAAGCTATTTCGACGCAAAGTTACTTTTAAGGCATGTAAATGGCTGTGGTTCGATAAGCGATATACAGCAGCAGATATGCTCCTGTTTAGGCGGTATTGGTGATCGTCCTTAAATCTCCTCAAGAGATTGACAGGATGAGAACAGCTTGCAGAATTGCTTACGAAATTCTTCTGCATATAAGCGAGTTGGTTCAGCCGGGTGTTACAACGTTTGATCTGGAGCAGATTGCATCTGCTGAAGCTGCTAAGCGCAAGGCAAAGTGTGCATTCAAAGGATATCACAACTATCCTAGTTCATTGTGCTGCTCACCTAATAATCAAGTCGTTCATGGGTTGCCAACTAAAAACCCGTTGAAGTCAGGTGACATACTAAGTCTTGATTTTGGTGTCTACATTGATGAATTCTACGGTGATTCTGCTGTTACCGTGCCAGTGGGTAAAATATCGACAGCTGCTCAGGCTCTCATTGCAGCCACCGAGCATTCGCTGTATGCCGGTATTGAGAACGCCGTACCGGGCAACAGGCTTGGCGACGTTTCTCACGCGGTTCAGCAGTACGTTGAAAAGCTCGGGTATTCAGTCGTACGCGATTTTGTAGGACATGGTATCGGCAGGAATCTTCATGAAGATCCGCAGGTACCTAATTTCGGACAACCGGGTAAGGGTTTGAAACTGAAAGCCGGAATGGTATTGGCAATTGAACCGATGATAAATGAAAAGTCGCATGACGTAATTGTTTTAGATGATCAATGGACTGTAATTACTTCTGACGGTGGACTTTCCGCGCATTTTGAACATACAGTAGCAATAACAGATAAAGGACCAGAAATATTGACACGCATTTGATAGTTGTGTGTGAAGGGGAGATACATGAAAGTACGTGCATCAGTTAAGAAAATTTGCGACAAATGTAAGATAATCAAACGCAAGGGTGTAGTTCGTGTTATCTGCGACATCCCTAAACATTCACAGCGTCAGGGATGAGTAATTAAAGGAGGAATTTCCATTGGCACGTATTGCAGGTATTGACTTACCAAAAAACAAGCGAATCGTAATTGCACTGACTTATATTTATGGTATCGGCAATTCAGCTGCAGAGAATATTCTCTCGGTTACTAAAATTGATCCGAACACCCGTACAGATAAATTGTCAGAGTCCGAAGTAGCTCGGCTTCGTGAAGAAATAGATCGTAGCTGTAAGGTTGAGGGTGACCTCAGACGTGAAATTTCCATGAACATCAAGCGTCTTATGGACTTGGGCTGTTATCGTGGACTTCGTCACAGGAAAGGGCTCCCGGTCAATGGTCAGCGTACAAAGACCAATGCACGTACCAGGAAAGGTCCTGCCCGTACTGTTGCCGGTAAAAAGAAATAATATAAATTAGCTCTGGAGAATACGAATGGCAAGCCCATCCAAAAAAGTAGTACGCAAGAAAAAAGAACGTAAAAACATATCCAATGGTGTTGCTCACATTCAGGCGACTTTCAATAACACCATTATCACAATTACCGATCCGGTCGGCAACGTGATCTCTTGGTCTACTGCCGGTGCCAAAGGCTTTAAAGGCTCTCGTAAAAGTACTCCTTTTGCTGCCCAGATAGCCGCTGAAGACTGTGTTAAAAAAGCACAGGAACACGGATTGCGCAGTGTAGAGGTTTATGTAAAGGGCCCAGGATCGGGTCGTGAGTCTGCATTGCGTGCACTTCAGGCTGCCGGACTGGTCATAAGTTTCATCAAGGACGTTACGCCGATTCCTCATAACGGCTGTCGCCCACCGAAACGTAGAAGAGTTTGATACAGGTTTAACACTTTTAAGGAGGTTTTCATTGGCTCGTTATACAGGACCTTCATGCCGCTTGTGCAGAAGAGAAAACACGGAATTATTTTTAAAAGGCGATCGCTGTTATACTGATAAGTGTGCAATCAAGCGTCGTAACTATCCTCCAGGTCAGCATGGGCAAGGTCGTACGAAAGTGTCTGCTTACGGTGTTCAGCTTCGTGAAAAGCAGAAAGTGCGCCGCATATATGGAATTCTTGAAAAGCAATTCCGTGGTTATTTCCATCTGGCAGACCGTATGAAGGGTGTGACCGGTGAAAACCTGCTGTCTTTGCTGGAGCGTCGTCTTGATAACGTAGCTTACAGGCTGGGCTTTGCTACATCTCGTACAGAATCCCGTCAGCTTGTACGTCACGGACATTTTACTATCAATGGCAGAAAAGTAAATATCCCCTCCATACAGCTTAAAGCCGGAGACGTCGTCGAATTAAGAGAAAAAAGCAGAAAGATCGTCGCCGTAAACGATGCTCTGGAAGCGGTTGTCCGTCGTGGAATTCCGCAGTGGCTCGAGCTTGATCGTGATGCCTTCAAAGGTACACTGAAGGGAGTCCCCGTTCGCGAGGACATCACTACACCGATTCAGGAACAACTGATCGTAGAGCTCTATTCCAAGTAATCTCCGGATACTGCTGATTCTTGTTGTAAACGACAACCGGACTATTATTTCTGGAGGAGGTAGTAATGTACAAAAACTGGCGTGATCTTATTAAACCTAAACAACTTCAGGTTGAAAAGGACTCACTTACAGATACTTATGGTAAATTTTACGCTGAACCGTTTGAGAGAGGTTTTGGAACCACTCTGGGCAATTCGCTGAGAAGAATATTGCTTTCTTCACTTCAAGGAGCTGCAATTACTTCGGTTCGCATAAAAGGTGTTTTGCATGAGTTTTCTGCTATACAGGGCGTAACCGAAGACGTAACCGATATAATCCTGAATCTGAAGGGTGTCAGGCTGAAACTGCATTCATCTGATCAGGCCAATATACATATCAAACACAAAGGTGTCGGTGTAATTACCGCCGGTTCAATAATCGTTGGTCATAACATCGAGGTCATGAATCCGGATCACTATATTGCCACATGCGGCAAGGATGCCAATTTTGAAGTTGAGATGACGGTAAAGATGGGCAAGGGCTACGTTTCCGCTGACCGTAACAGGGATGAGAACGCACCCGTTGGCACAATACCGATTGATGCAATTTACACCCCGATCAAGAAAGTCAATTTCTCAGTATCGAATGCGCGTGTTGGCCAGATGACGGATTACGATAAACTTAATCTTGAAGTCTGGACCGACGGTAGTGTCAAGCCTGAAGATGCTGTTGCATATTCAGCCAAGATAATGAAGGAACAACTTACAATCTTCATCAATTTTGACGAAGAGGCAGAACCGTTCCAGGATGAAGAGTCCCAGGAAGACAAAGACAAGGTAAATGAAAACCTTTACAGGACTGTTGAAGAGCTTGAGCTTTCCGTCCGTTCTGCAAACTGTCTGAAAAATGCTGGTATCAAGCTGATTGGTGAGCTCGTTACCAAATCTGAATCAGAAATGCTCAAAACCCAGAACTTTGGTCGCAAGTCCTTGAATGAAATCAAGGATATTCTTACGGACATGGGTCTTACTTTCGGCATGAAGATTGACGGCTTTCCTGATCCCGAACTCATGAGCCGTCTGCGTGGCGAGCAAAAAGAAGAAGAATAGATTGGATATCAGCAGCAGTATTAGAAAGGAATCAATTTATGCGTCACTGTAAAACAGGCAGAAGATTGGGCAGGAAAACAAGTCATCGTGAAGCGATGTTTAGAAATATGGTAACTTCGTTACTTAACCACGAGAAAATTACTACAACTGATGCCAAAGCAAAAGAGATCCGCATTGTTGCCGAGCGCATGATCACACTCGGAAAACGCGGCGATCTGCACTCAATGCGGCTGGCAGCTTCCGTTATTCGTGAAAAATCTGTTGTTACCAAGCTTTTCTCCACGATAGCTCCGCGTTACAAGGATCGCCCCGGTGGTTACACTCGCATCGTCAAGTTGGGCATCCGTCAGGGTGATGCTGCTCCGACCTCTTTAATAGAACTGGTTGAAGCAGAGATGAAGCCTTCGAAGGTTAAACAGCCGGTTGCCAAGGTTGTTAAGCCTGCTGTAGTTGCAGCTGCTCCTGTAGCAGTTGTTGAGGCACCCGTGGCAGATGCTGTTGAAGCTGCAGAAGCAACTGAGACTAAAGCAGAGTAGCAGCAAACTGATCTATATTTATCTTGGCACGAAGTCATACTTCGTGCCTTTTTTTTTACATGTATTGGGCTTTGCAATACAAGCCGAGTTAACTCATGACTCTTCATCGATATTTTATGGACGTTATTTCTCGTGAAAAGGATTGAAACTGATGTCTTACATCATGATAAATGTCGAACGTTGCAAAGGGTGTGGACTCTGCACTATCGCCTGTCCTAAAAAGCTGGTCACGATGAGTGATGAGCTCAATAATCTCGGATTCTCGGTCGCGGTTTTTGCAGAGAACGGGAAATGCACCGGCTGTGCATTGTGTGCCGAGATGTGCCCGGATGTGGCCATCACTGTCTTCAAGGAGTGACTTCTGTGAGTTCACCAAATTCAGATAAAAAATTCGTCAAGGGGAATGAGGCGGTCGCCATGGCAGCGCTGGAAGCTGGTTGCCGATATTACTTCGGTTATCCGATAACTCCCCAGAGTGACATACCGGAATATTTGTCACGGGAACTGCCGCGCCTCGGTGGCGAATTCATCCAGGCCGAAAGTGAGATCGGGGCCATAAACATGCTGCTCGGCGCATCAGCAACCGGCGTGCGGGCCATGACCTCATCATCCGGCCCCGGAATATCGCTCAAGCAGGAAGGCATCTCCTACATGGCCGGCTCGGAACTGCCGGGTGTTATTGTCGATATCATGCGGGCCGGTCCCGGCCTTGGCGGTATTGATGCCTCGCAGGCGGACTATTTCCAGGCTACCCGTGGCGGTGGTCATGGCGGCTACCGCATCATTGTCCTCGCTCCCTCTTCGGTACAGGAGATGTATGATCTTACCATGCTGGCATTCGATCTTTCCGATATCTACCGCATGCCTGCCATGGTGCTTGCCGATTCCGTAATCGGCCAGATGAAGGAGTCCTTTACCTGCAATCCCAGGCCAAAAGTGGCATTGCCGGACAAACCGTGGGCGGTGCGGGGGCGTGCCGAGGGCGAGCCACAAAATATAGTCAAGTCGCTTTATCTCGGAGATGGCGAGATGGAGGCCTTTCACTGGAAAATGCACGCTCGCTACCAGGAACTGGCCGACAACGAATGCCGCTGGGAGGAGACCGACACGGATGATGCGGAGCTGGTCCTTACTGCGTTCGGCTCGACCGCCCGAATAGCCAGGACAGCCGTCGCCATGGCGCGCAGCGAAGGCATCAAGGCCGGTCTGTTGCGACCGGTTACCCTGTTCCCGTTTCCGAAGAAGGCCTACGCTGCTCTCTCGGAGCGCTGCAAGTGTTTTCTGGATGTAGAGCTTTCCACCGGCCAGATGATTGACGACGTCCGTCTTTCAGTGGCACGGGATACGGAAGTCCACTTCTACGGGCGTCCACCCGGTGCCGGCTCTTTGCCGACTCCCGAAGAGCTGTTGCTGCAGATAAAAAAATATTACCGGACATGTGCCTGATACTATGGGGATCAATGCTATGAAGAATGTGTTTGCCCGCCCCGACAGCCTGAAAGATGTTCAAACCCACTTCTGTCCCGGTTGCCATCATGGCTCTGTGCACCGCCTGGTGGCCGAGGCGCTGGATGAACATGACCTTCGCAGCCGGACAATCGGCGTTGCTTCGGTCGGCTGTTCGGTCTTTCTCTACAGCTATTTTGATGTCGATGTGATCGAATCTCCGCACGGCCGGGCTCCGGCTGTGGCCACAGGCGCCAAACGCACCCGTCCCGACCGAATCGTGTTTACCTATCAGGGTGACGGCGATCTGGCCGCGATCGGCACATCGGAGATCATTCACGCCGCCAACAGGGGCGAGGACATTACCGTTATCTTTGTCAACAACACCACCTACGGCATGACCGGCGGTCAGATGGCGCCCACAACCCTGCCGGGGCAGAAGACCTCCACATCGCCCTATGGGCGTGATATCAGCAAGGACGGTGCGCCATTCAGGATGGCGGAACTTCTCTCCCATCTGGATGGTGTCGCCTACTCGGCCCGGGTAGCGGTAAACAGCCCCAGGAATGTTCTCCAGGCCAAGAAAATTATCAGTACCGCTTTCCGCTACCAGGTCGAGAAAAAAGGATTTGCCTTCATCGAAGCGCTGGCCTCCTGTCCGACCAACTGGGGCATGAAGCCGCTGGAAGCCAACCAGAGGGTCGCTGATGAGTTGATCCCCTACTTCCCCTTGGGTGTTTACCGCAATACCGCAAATCTGTAATCTGGAGAAACCATGCGTCATGATGTCTTTATAGCCGGTTATGGTGGACAGGGAGTGCTGCTGGCCGGAAACCTGCTCTCTTACGCCGCCATTGTTG
>MGZK01000119.1 GCA_001802125.1 Geobacteraceae bacterium GWC2_55_20 | reverse complement strand
TGCACTTCTCCCAAAATGTCGCCCGGTTTGCAAACCGGACTGTATGCAGACTATTCTACTTTTATGGCAACATAGTGCACGCTGTTGTCCGGTCTACGTAACAGCAGACGCACAACATCGCCCTTGGCTACTTTAGCGACAATGGCATTAAAGGCAGCAAGTGTCTCCGGGCGTTGACCGTTGATTTCGATAATTATTGAGCCGGATGTGACACCCGCATCTTCTGCGGTAGAACCGGGCTTAACTTCGGTAACGACCAAACCCTTGACATCGCGAATGCCAAGCCGATCAGCCATTTCCTTGCCAAGCGTCTCAACAGTAATGCCGATTTTATCGTTTTCATTGCCATTTGTAGCTGATACTTCACTGCCGCCGTCTTTCAGCTTGCCGACAACAATTGTCATTTCCTGTTTTTTACCATCACGGAATACAGAGAGTTTGACCTTCTTGTCGATCGGAGTAGCAGCAACAAAACGGGGCAACTCGTTTCCTTCGTTTATAAGTTTTCCGTCATACTCGAGAATGACATCACCCGCTTTGAGGCCGGCCCGCTCCGCCGGGGTGTCCTTTTCCACGTTTGCGATCAATGCGCCCTTCTCCGAATCAAGCCCGAAGGATTTTGCCAGATCAGCCGTCAAAGTCTGGAATCGCACACCAAGATATCCACGAGTTACTTTTCCTGAATCGCGTAATTGACTGACAACGCTCTTGGCCATGCTGACAGGTATGGCAAAGCCGATTCCACCACCTCCGCCGGCAATGATGGCGGTGTTGATACCGATTACCTTACCCTGGGCACTGAACAGCGGTCCTCCTGAGTTGCCAGGATTGATGGACGCGTCGGTCTGTATGTAATCGTCGTAGGGTCCGCTTCCGATCACCCGACCCTTGGCGCTGACAATACCGGCGGTAACTGTATGTGACAGGCCGAAAGGATTACCAATAGCCATAACCCACTCACCAACCTCAAGCGTATCGCTGTCGCCAAGTTCCGCAAAAGGGAGTTTATCTTTGTCATTGATTTTTATCAGGGCCAGGTCAACCTTTTCATCAAGTCCCTTTATCTCGCCCTTAAGCTCTCGACCATCTGAGAGCTTGACCATGACTTCGTCGGCTCCGTTCACGACATGATTATTAGTCAGGATATACCCGTCCGAACTGATTATGAAACCGGTTCCGAGACTCTGCTCACGCCGGGGTCGCTGTTGCGGCATATCATCGAAAAAACGATTGAAAAAGTCGTCAAAGAAATTGTTACCGAACGGATTTTGCTGTTGCGGACGGCGCAGGCGCTGCTTGGGCTTGATATGTTTTGCGGTGCGAATATTAACAACCGTTGGATTAAGCTTCTTTGCCAACTCAACAAAATCGGGACTGATCGGCTTGGCTACCGAAAAACCCGGCAGTGCCAATGCACAAACAAGCCCCATGACCAGAAAACGAGTCACCAACAACATAGATTTGAACATAATCTGACCTCCCTGATTTAATTTTCCGTATTGAACAGTTTGGGGCGGAATCGCATGAGTAACGACACCGCCCCAGACTGTATCAGTAAATCAAGATAATAAATCACGCCAGAAAAATCAACCCCTGCTACCCTTCTTTAAGAATATATCCCTGGCCTCGCACGGTATGAATAAGCTTGGTGGGGAACTTACCATCAACCTTCTTGCGCAGATAATTGATATACACGTCAATTATGTTTGTAAAAGTTTCGAACGGATATTCCCAGACATTGTCTGCAATATTCGCCCTGCTGAGAACAGTATTTGCGTTACGCACCATGAATGCCAAAAGCGTATACTCCTTCGCTGTCAGAACTATCTCGGTCTGTCCTCTCCACACCTTGTGGTTGACCGGATCCATACGCAAATCGGCAAATCGGATTTCAGCTCCGCGGTCCTGCTCACCACGCCTGATAAGTGCCCTGACCCTGGCCTGGAGTTCGGCAAAGGCAAAAGGCTTGGTCAGATAGTCATCCGAACCGGCGTCAAGGCCTGACACGATGTCCTCGGTCGTATCCTTGGCTGTCAGCATCAGAACTGGAACCTGGTTACCGGATTCACGCAACTCACGTGCAACAGTAACACCATCCTTCTTTGGCAACATATTGTCCAGTATAATAAGGTTGAAATCTCCGTTCAGCGCACGTTTGAGACCATCGGCGCCATCATGGCTCACGGTAACCTGGTAACCATCATCTTCAAGGCCGCGCTTAATAAAACTGGCAACCTTTTTCTCATCTTCAACAATCAGAATTTTCATCTTAAAACTCCTTTTAATATTTAGTTCCTACACAGTATCAGCTGAATTACTGGTTGGCTTTGATCTCCATACGACGCATTATTTCAGAAGCGGCCTCTTCTACAGACTTATTGGTTATGTTCAACACAAACCATTCAGGATGCTGTCGATAGAGTTGTCTGCAGGCGGCCAGTTCTTCTTCAACCTGTTGCTGATCATTATAGCTGCCACGCGGACTTTGTTTCATATTGATCAGGCGTGAGGTTCGAATCTCAACAAGTCTTTTTGGATCAATCAGCAAACCGACTATCTTCCCCTGGTCGATCTCAAAAAGCTCTTCAGGTGGGGCAATCCCAAACACCAACGGAACATTCGCAACTTTGTATCCCTTGTGTGCCAAGTACATCGACAGGGGTGTTTTAGATGACCTGGACACACCAACCAATACCAGATCGGCCTTGTGCAGATAGCGTGTCTCCTGACCATCATCGTGCTTAACTGTAAAGTTAACCGCCTCGACACGACGATAATAGTCCGTGTCGATCCTGTGAAGTAGTCCCGGCTTCTCACGCGACGGAGCCCCAAGATAGCGAGACAGGTTATAAATTAGTGGGCTTAACAGATCGACCGTGATGAGGCCACTCTCTTCTGCCACACGCTCCACTGCTTCTGACAGGTGCGGATCAACCAATGTGTACACAACTAATCCAGGGTCATGAATTGCTATTGACATGGCTTGCTGCACATCAGCCTGAGAACGGATTTGGAATAACCGTTGTACTCGAACATCTTCTTCATAAAACTGAGAAAGAGCAGCACGAATTACACGCTCAGCCGTTTCGCCGGTAGAATCGGAAAGAACATAAATTGTCTTCATATTGCCGGCGTACCACCTGTATTGTTAATTAGCCGAGCAGCCTATATTTCTAATGAAAATGTACGTTGCAGCGATATATTTGTCAAGAGATTTTTGTGTTTTTTAATGCCGGATCGTTATAAATTTATTGACCAAAATAGAATCATGGCTATACTGAATACAAAAATAAATCAGGAGGGTGAGACTATGGGCAAGGAATATACACTGCATGAGGCCATTTGCCTTGCAATCAAGGCAGAAAAAGACAGCATGGATTTTTACCGTAGAGCTGCCTCCGTTGCAACGAATGAAAGAGCCAAGAAGGTGTTTGATTTGCTTGCAAATGAAGAGGTTGGTCACCTTAAAGCCTTTTTTGACCACTATAAAGGCGGAGAATTCGGAGATTTGGCCACATATATGAATTCACCAGTCGATAAAAAGAACCCTACCTACATGAAGCTTGAAAAAGCAATCAGTGAAAATATGGTCGAACAAAAGGCGCTTGAGCTTGCTCTGATAGAAGAAAAAGAATGTATAGGCCAATATACCCAGCTGTCCGAAGGCGTCGTGGACCCAGGCGTTAGAGCTGTATTTGCAAGGGTTGTAAAAGAAACTCAGGGACATTACGCACTGATAGAGTCAGAATATGCCCACATCATGGGAATGGTTCACGAGTCAGATCAGGATACATACGTCAGAGAATAATTGGAATACCCTCTATAAATATATGCGGCCTGTCGTTAGAAACGTCAGGCCGCTTTTTTTACTAACAAGGAGTTGATATGAACAGCAGCACTTACCTTATAATAATTTTTAGCTTACTAGCACTTAACAACTCAATCGCAGCGACAAATGGTCCTAATACAGCAACCAAACTTGGCAACGTCAAGGGAGGTGACTTTAAACAGGCCCATAGCATAATCTCCAGTAAATGTTCCACGTGTCATTCAATAAATAAAATTGATTTGGCGCTTTCAGCGGGAAAAGACATGAGCAAGATACAGTTGGAAATGGAAAAGCGCGGAGCCAAGCTGAATACTAAGGAGCGCGAGGTTCTGGGAATTTACTGGAAACAGGGCAAGCCTTTGAAAAGCAAGTAATCAAGATTCCCGAATTTCGTAAGATAGCGCCCTATCAGTGATAGACTGACAGGGCGCTATCTTACGGGGTTTGATAAGTATATCTGGATTCGCTTAACCGTGGGAAATAGATTTACATGAAATCCTTGTCAATCACTAAACAGGTACCTACTCATCCAGACTGATCGAGCTTTTTGTTTTGTCACGCCGTTTTTTCTCACTCACGGCATATTGGGCGAGGCACTCTTCTGATTTATCAACCATGGTACATTCCAAATACTCCGCTATATTAATCACACATGCCCGGATCGCTTTACCAACGGGTGTTTTCTGTTCAGATTTTGTCCTGCCGCCAACGCCCATTATACTACCAGAAATTCCCTTGGAAGAACTTTCAGATTTTCCCTCAATTGTTCTGGTTTCAATGACTTCACTGGTTTCTACGTCAACCACCTTCAAATCTACCGCTATATAAGCTTTTGCACTGCTGGCATCTAGTCCGAAACCCATAAAGCTTATGCCTTTACCAGATTTTTCCGATCCTTCTTCAAAAGATGATACCGTTGCCATAACCAGGTATTTTGCGCCCTTTATTTTCCCAAGCCTTGATTTTGTGGATGGGTCAACCAAACCTGACTCACCAAATTTGAGTTCACTTACAACACTTTCAATTTCACGTCTTTCTACCAGCCTGAACTTTTTACTGCTAGCCAACTCGTTTGTAAGCATATCAGACAATTCTGAACCGGTCCCGCTTCTCCACCAATGTGCATTTGTGGAATTGGTAAACCGCATAACAGCTATTCTTGGTTTTTCAGAAGCAGCAAAAGAAACGGATGATAACAGTGTAAATGTGATAAACGACAAAATAACCTGACGAGATATTTGCATTTCAAATCCCTCCTGAGTTTTATTTCACCCGGAATCTACACAAGATGATACAAATCGTTATATACATACCGCACTCAATACACTGTCGTCAATCGATTTGCAACTTGTTATCTCAAGATTAGTCTATACAGCACAGAGAGTCTTCTGGATTTTCGTCAGATCTGAGTTTTATATTTGAGATAAATTCGGACGCAAAAGAGCCCCGCAACCATAACTGGATGCGGGGCTCTTTTATGTAATAATTCCCGGCGGCGACCTACTTTCCCACACAGCTACCCGTGCAGTATCATCGGCCCAGAGGGGCTTA
>MGZK01000118.1 GCA_001802125.1 Geobacteraceae bacterium GWC2_55_20 | reverse complement strand
ATTCGATCAGCAGCCTGATTTTCCGGTAGTACTGCATGTCATCTTCCGCCAGCAGTCCGGTCTCGCCTTCGCGGATTACCTGGCGGTTGTAACCCCAATCGGTTGCCACCACCGGAACCCCGGCGGCCATGTACTGCAGGGCCTTGTAGCTGCATTTGCCCTGGCTCCAATGGGTTTTGGGGAGCGGCATCAGTCCGGCATCGAACCTGGCGATCTCCTGTGCCTGCCCTTCCAGCGACCACTGGATATTTACCACCGGCACACCTTCCATGTATGCCGGTTTGTTCGAGATTACCCGCAGCTCCAGCGGATATTCACCGGCAAGCTTTCTGAGCGGTTCCGCGAGGTTTTCCAGGTAGCGCAGATTTCCGCCGCTGCCGACCCAGCCGATAACGAAGCGTTCATTGGCGGTTTGCCAGTTTTTGACCGGAATCCCGGTCACCTCGACCGCCGAAGGAACGATGGAAATATTCTTTGCGAATTTGGCGGCCTCATCGGCAAGGAAAGGGGTTCCCGCCACGACAAGATCCGCATTAGCCACCGTGCGGCTGAACCGGGCCAGCCTGGTACGGCTGACCGGTTCAGTTGCCTGGTCATCGCGGATGTACACCGCATCATCAAAATCGTAGACGATGCGCTTAGAGAACATCCTCAATAATTTGAAATCCGGAAAGGAAAGCAGCTTCTTTTGCAGCACCACAGCATCGAACCGATGTAAAATTCTGTAAAGATCGAGCTTCTTTTTCAGTGAAACAGGGTATTGCTCGACCGTTATATTTAGCCCCATGCTGTTTAAAACCGGAATCAGATTCAGCATTCGGATTCTGCTCGATGGAAGTCGAATGTCTTGAAAAAGAATCAGAACGCTATTCATTTTTCAATATCTGAATAAATGTCGTGATTACGTGGTCCAGCTCTTCGAAACTGAAATCCAGGCAGTCACTTTTCTTGCTTCCATTGCATCCGTCACGGTGGCACGGAACGCAGGGCAGCGATGACTGGAGTACCATATGCCTGCCGGTTGTCTGTATGCCGCGCGGTAGCTGGTATGGATTGGTATTCTGGCTGTTGTCCCAGGGGCCCCAGTTGCTTACCGGAAGAGGTCCGAATATGCCCAGCACATGGACATCCAGGGCGGCCGCGATGTGCATGGGAGCCGAATCGATGCCTACGTGGAACTGCGCCAGTGAGCTGAGCGCTCCCAGTTCTTTCAAGGAAACATCGCCTTCCCAGGTGACGTGAGGATAACGGCAGAATGATAGCACGCTATGCAGGTAATCCAGCTCCTTGGGAATCGGCGCTGCTTCCAATACCGCTTTCAAACCGGTTCGCTCACTTAGTGTGTCCAGCAAAAAAGCCATCTTTGCCGGGGGCATGGTCTTGAACATCCATCGTGAAGTTACATGGGCGTGATAGAACTTTTTTGGCTCAAGTCCACTGGTTTCAAGGCGGGAAAGTATGTCTCGCTTCACCGATTCCGGGAATTTGAACGAGACTCTTTTATGAACCGCTTTAAGTCCGAGTGCGGAGAGAAAGCGCAGATTCTGGTCTACTGCGTGCATCTCTATCGGAGGTTGCGGGAGCAGGGTGGTGTAAATCTTATCTTTTCCCCTGAACCCGCGATTGAGGGAGTTAACTCCAAGTCTGATACGTGCGCCGCTTAAAAGCGCTGCAACGGCGCCACGATCCCCCTCCGTGAGATTGATTACCAGATCAAAATGTTCTTTTCTGATTCCGGCCAGTAACCGGAACTCGGTATTTACCCGCTTTATCCATGATTCTTTTTTTACGGAGCGGTCGTAGATATGGATGTGGTCAATATCCGGATTGTCTGTCAGCATCTCCCCGGTTCCGGAATTTACCAAGGCACAGATACGAGCTTCGGGAAAATGCAGCCGCAGGTTGGCGAACAGCGGCGAGGTCAACAAAACATCCCCGATGTTTCTCATCTTGATGACGAGGATTGATTTAATTTTGGTTTTATCTAGCAACTCGCTTGATCCTTTGGGTTATGGTTGTGCCGCAACTCCCTCGCCTTTGCATATTTGGAGAAGGTATATACGGAGTAGAGGATGGATAACTGAAAACCTTGGAAGCCCTCCAAAAATCCCATTTTCACAATGTACATTTTGAAAAAAGTAAAAAATGGCTTGCAGATGATCGCGGCAACGCCAGGCACTTTACCTGATTTTACTACCTCATCCGCAGCCAGGGTCGAATAGCGGTTCATCCGGGCCAGATAGTCGTCGATTCCGCCATAGGTGAAATGTTTCAGGTTTCCCGAAAGGGTGCCCGGCGGAGAGTCAGATTCCAGTGATTCATGCACGATTCTTTCACTGAAGGAACATTTGCGCCGATCGTACAGGCGCGTGGTGTAATCCGGGTACCAGCCGCAGTGCCTGATCCGCTGCCTGCCGAAATAGTTTTCCCGCGCCATGCGGAATGCCGTGGCCCTGCCTGCATCTGCCCCGGATACGGAGACGCGCAGTTCAGGGGTTACGCGTTCATCGGCATCGATGTTCAGTACCCAGTCGTTTGACGCCAGCCCGGCGGCAAAGTTCTTCTGCTTTCCGTATCCCTCCCAAGGGTGATGGCAGAAGCGGACCCTGGGGTTGGCGCGGCAGATCTCTTCGGTTTTATCGCTGCTTCCGGAATCGACTACAATGATTTCATCGGCGAAATCCAAGCTGGCCAGGCAGTCGGAAATATTGCGTTCCTCGTTGAGCGTGATTATGGTCGCCGAAATATTGATCATATTATCCGTGTCAATCCTCAGCTGTTATATTAACCACGATCTGCCCGGGAATATCCTGCCCCTTCAATGGGAATGGGCGGACCTGAATATGAATGATGATGGCCGATTACAGCCTTCTCCGAATGCTTGTCAAAGGTACAGAAAATATATGATACGCCCAGAAATGTCAAATTATAGGCGTCCTGCAGCCTGGACATGGGGATAGTTAGTTGTTCCGGATTCCGGTTCTTGACTGGATACGGGCCTGATGCGGAACCGTGGGGCGTGGCTGTGTGCTTTATGGCGGTCAGTTGGGGTGTGAACGGGCGGATTCCATAAACCAGCGATACACATCGTGCAGTCCCTGATCGAGGTCAATGCGGTGATGCCAGCCCAGATCGTGCATGCGTGATGTGTCCACCAGCTTGCGTGGTGTGCCGTCCGGCTTGGAACGGTCAAAAACCAGCTCTCCCTCGAATCCGACCGTGCGTTTGACCATTTCGGCCAGATCGGCGATGCTGAGTTCCTGTCCGGAACCGACATTGATCAGCGCCGGCGCCGGAGTGAAAGTCAACAGCCCGGAGTAGACCTGCTCGGGTCGGTTCATCAGGAACAGGCTGGCGTCGGCCAGGTCATCGACATGCATGAATTCGCGCAACGGGGAACCGCTGCCCCAGATGGTGACCGTTGTGGCCCCTGACTTTTTGGCTTCATGAAATTTACGAATCAGCGCCGGAAGTACATGGGAGTTCGTGAGGTCAAAATTATCATTCGGTCCGTAGAGGTTATTCGGCATGGCACAGAGAAATCTTGTGCCAAACTGTTCATTATAGGCGCGGCACTGGGTGATGCCGGCGATCTTGGCAATGGCGTAGGCGTTATTGCTTGCTTCAAGCGGGCCGGTCAGCAGGTACTCCTCTTTAATCGGCTGCGGGCAGAGCCTGGGATAGATGCAGGAACTGCCCAGAAACAGCAGGCGCTTGACGCCGCTTTGGTACGCGGAGTGGATCACGTTGGACTGGATCATCAGGTTGTCATAGATGAACTCCCCTTTGCGGGTGCTGTTGGCGATGATGCCGCCAACCCGCGCCGCGGCAAGGAAGACATATTCGGGGTGTTGGCTGGCGAAAAACTCCGAGACCGCAGCCTGGTTGCGCAGGTCAAGTTCAGAAGAGTTCTTCAACATTAAATTGTCATAGCCTTCAGCCAGCAGCTTTCGCACCAGGGCCGACCCGACCATGCCGCCATGTCCGGCTATGAAGATTGCGGAAGATTTATCCATGCCATTTACCATGCAAACTATCCTTGCGCCCTTTTTTCCCGCTCCGCCAGTTCCAGATCGGCATCGGCCATCATCTCTACCAGCCGCTCGAAGCTGGTCTTATGCTCCCACCCCAGCTGAAGCATGGCCTTGCCGGCATCGCCCAACAGCAGGTCCACCTCCGCCGGGCGGAAGTACTTGGGGTCGATCCGGATTACTACTTTGCCGGAGTTTCGATCGATACCCTTTTCCTCCTCGCCGCTGCCCTGCCATTCCAGCGGCATGCTGAGCCGTTCGAAAACCTTTTCGGCAAAGGTGCGGACCATGTGGGTCTGGCCGGTGGCGATCACATAGTCTTCGGGTTTTTCCTGTTGCAGCATCAGCCACATCGCCTCGACGTAATCGCCGGCAAAGCCCCAGTCGCGCCTGGCGTCCAGGTTACCCAGGTAGAGGCAGCCTTGCATGTCTAGCTTGATGCGGGCGGCGGCGCGGGTGATCTTGCGGGTGACGAAGGTTTCGCCCCGACGCGGCGATTCGTGGTTAAAGAGGATGCCGTTGCAGGCGTACATGCCGTAGCTTTCGCGGTAGTTCATGGTGATATGGAAGGCGTAGGCTTTGGCGCAGGCGTAGGGAGAACGGGGGTAGAAGGGGGTTGTTTCTTTTTGTGGTGTTTCCACTACCTTGCCGTACAGTTCGGAGGATGATGCCTGGTAGAACCTGGTGTTCAGGCCAGTTTCGCGGATTCCTTCCAGGATGCGCACTGTTCCCAGCGCATCCACCTCAGCGGTGTATTCGGGGATGTCGAAGGAAACCCTGACATGGCTCTGGGCGCCCAGGTTGTAAATCTCATCCGGCTGTATGTTGCGCAGCAGCATGTTGATCGAGCTGGCGTCGTTCAGGTCACCGTAGTGCAGGAACATGCGCACATCCTTCTCGTGCGGATCGCGGTAGAGATGGTCGATGCGGCCGGTGTTGAAAGAGGATGAGCGGCGGATCATTCCGTGTACTTCGTACCCTTTTGACAGGAGCAGCTCCGCCAGGTAGGAGCCGTCCTGGCCGGTGATGCCGGTGATGAGAGCCTTTTTCATATTATCCTTTCAATCGTGTGCTTTGGCTCACGGGATAGGATCCCGAACTGCCGGGCGGGTATCCATCTCAGCAGTTGTAATAGCCCCGGTACCATTCCACGAACCTGCGGATGCCGTCCTCGATCGAAGTGGCCGGACGGAAGCCGACATCATTCATCAGGTCTTCGACGTCGGCATAGGTGGCCGGCACATCGCCGGCCTGGAGCGGCATGAGGTTTTTGACCGCCTGAATGCCGAGGCATTCTTCCAGCACTTCTATGAAACGCATCAGCTCCACCGGCTGGTTGTTGCCGATATTGTAGATTTTGTAGGGGGCAAAACTGGTGCCTGGGTCAGGTACCGCACCGCTCCAGCCCGGGTCCGCTTGCGGCGTGTTGGCGGCAACCCGCGCCACCCCCTCGACGATGTCATCCACATAGGTGAAATCGCGCCTCATCCTGCCGTGGTTGAATACGTCGATCGGCCGGCCTTCCAGGATCGCCTTGGTGAACAGGAACAGGGCCATATCCGGACGCCCCCATGGCCCGTAAACCGTAAAGAAGCGCAGGCCGGTGGTGGGGAGTCCGTAGAGGCTGGAATAGGTGTGGGCCATCAGCTCATTGGCCTTTTTTGTTGCCGCGTACAGCGATACCGGGTGGTCCACGTTGTGGTGAACCGAAAACGGCATGGTGGTGTTGGCGCCGTACACCGAGCTGGAGGAGGCGTAGACCAGGTGTTTGACGCCGTGGTGGCGGCATCCCTCCAGAATGTTGATGAAGCCGCTGATGTTACTGTCGATGTAGGCGTAGGGGTTTGTCAGCGAATAGCGCACTC
>MGZK01000117.1 GCA_001802125.1 Geobacteraceae bacterium GWC2_55_20 | reverse complement strand
TAGGGGAAGTGGTTTTGAGTGGGTCGTTGACGATAACCGATGGTGAGGTTACGGCAGATGGTCTTGTCATCTGGTAGGAGTATGTTCAGGCAATCTGTGGGAATAAATAATCCAATAAAAAGCATTTTAAACACGGAGAAATGGAGAACGCGGAGTAAAATCCGAGAGTTACAAGCGAAACGAGAACCCTTGTGATTCACCCAAAAGGATTTGTTGTTTTATGTCTTAAGCATCTGAATTCGCAGTTTTCTCCGTATCTCCGTGTTATTGAATTGCCGTTTTTGGGTTCATTTGTGGGCGTGGATTCGATGCCCGGACTGAAACTTGCTCAAAAACCGGTCAGGTCAATTTGTCTATGTCGCAGATGTCGAGCTGCTCTTCCGCCACATCCTTCAGCCTGTCCTTGATCTCCACGAAGCTCTGGACATTGTCCAGAAACAGGTGGAGAAAATCCGGATCGAAAAAAATACCGCTCCCCTCCGCCATGATGCTGACCGATTTTTCGAGCGAAAAGGCTTTTTTGTAAGGGCGCTCTGAGGTCAGCGCGTCAAATACATCGACGATGGAAACGATTCTGGCGAACTCGTGGATGTCGGCTCCCTTGAGTCCCCGGGGATAGCCGCTGCCGTCCCATTTTTCATGGTGCTGCAGGGCGATCACGGAGCCGGCGTCCAGTAACGGATATTGATCAGAATCCGCCAGGATCGTGCCGCCGATGGTGGTGTGCTGCTTCATGATTTCGAATTCATCCACTTCCAGTTTTCCCGGCTTCAGCAGGATCCGGTCGGGGATGCCGATCTTTCCCACGTCATGCAGCGGCGAGGCCTTGCGGAGCACTTCGCAGCGGTCTTCATCAAACCCGGCCAGCATACCCAGGTGCTTTGACAGCTCGCTGATTCTGCGCGTATGCATGCCGGTTTCCTGATCACGAAATTCGGCGGCTTTACCGAGGCGCAGTGAAATCTCGTATTCCGCTTCCTGGGACTGTTTGAGGGCGATCTGCAGTGCCGCGGTTTTCTTGATGACCTCCTTCTCCAGGATCTGATTCATGTCTTTCGCCAGATCCGCAAGTTTCTTGCTGCGCACATGGTTCATCACCCGCAGCCGCAGTTCTTCCGGGTTGTAGGGCTTGGCCAGGAAGTCATTGGCCTCCAGCGACAGGGTGCGGGTGACTTCGCTGCTGCCGGCGGTGACCACTATCACCGGGATTTCACGCCAGTTGGCGCTCTGCTTGATGAGTTTGATTGTTTCGTAGCCATCCATGACCGGCATTTCCAGGTCCAGAAGCACGACATCAATCTGACTATCCGCTCCCAGCGTCTCGATAGCTTCTTGTCCGTTGCCAGCCTTGAGAAGCCGGCAGTCCAGCTCGGACAACATTATCTCGAGCATCTCCAGGTTCATGTCATCGTCATCAACCGCCAGTATGGTCACTTCATCAAACACGATAATTCTCCATGAACCTCAATCCAGAACTTTTCTTACCATTCCAAGCAGTTCAATCGGTATGTATGGTTTGGAAATCAACATCACATTGTCGCTGACCCGCGCTTTCTGACGAATGGTGTCCGAGGCGTAGCCGCTTGCAAAGATCACCTTTATGCCCGGTTCAATCTTACTGATTTCGTCATAGGCCTCTTTGCCGCTTTTCTTCGGCATGATCACGTCGAACAGAAGCAGCTGAACCGGCTCACTGCTTTCGCGGTATTTTTGCACAGCATCTTCTCCGTCAACCGCAACGATCACCTTATATCCGAAATTCTGAAGCAGTGCCAGTACCATGTTTCGTACCGATTCGTCATCTTCAGCCAGAAGTACGGTCTCTGTTCCACGAGCCGGCATCAAATTCCTCGGTTCAGTTTCGATGCTGTTCCCGGCCGATTTGCACAAGGGCAGGTATACCCGGAATGTCGTCCCAAGGCCGGGTTCGCTGTAGACCGTGATATATCCGTCATGTTGCTTGACAATGCCGTAGACGACCGCCAGGCCCAGTCCCGTACCTTTTCCGATCTCTTTTGTAGTAAAAAACGGGTCGAAAATTTTCCGGCAGGTTTCCATATCCATGCCAGTGCCGGTGTCCGTAACGGTCAATAGAGCGTACATGCCGCTGCCGCCGCTGCCGCCATGTGTTGTTATGAACTCCTCGTCGAGCCGGATGCGTTCGGTGGCAATTGATAATAATCCGCCCTTCGGCAAGGCATCTCTCGCATTAATTGCAAGGTTCATCAGAACCTGCTCTATCTGGTGTGTATCGGCGAAGACCGGAATTTTTCCGTCAGCCGGTGTGATGGTACAGGTGATGTCCTCGCCGATGACCCGCCGCAGAAACTTGTCCACTGAACCGAGAATCTCGTTCAGGTCGGTTTTTCTCTTGTCACTGAGCTGCTTTCTGCTGAAAAGCAGGAGATCCTGCGCCAGGCACGCTGCCCGGCGAGCGGCTCCCATGATGTGTCCGATATGCTGGCGCATGGGATCGTCGTCGCCGACACCCATGAGGGCGATATCTCCATAACCTATGATCACCGTCAGGATATTGTTGAAATCATGGGCAATGCCGCCAGCCAGGGTGCCGATTGATTCCATCTTCTGCGCATGATGCAGTTGCGCTTCGAGCTTCTTGTATTCGCTGATGTCCTGCAGGCTGAGCAGTACCATGTCCTGATTCGCCACAACCACTTTTGTGGTCGAAAGCAGAAGCACCACGGACTGCTCTTTCCCGTCACGGGTGATCGGAAGGCGCGCCTCCACCTGATGATTGCTCCGGCCGGTATCTGAAGTGTCCATGACGGTGCGTCTGACGACACACTCCTCGCAGTACGGACTGAAGCCGCACCCCTCGTCGGAATTGACGGCATGCGCGCAGCGCAGCGCTTCGCCGACTCGACGGTCAATCATATTGTTGCTTGACGTGCCGGTGAGTGAACATGTCAGGTAGTTCACCCGGTGAACCCTTCGCTCCGAATCGAGCAGCATCATCATGAAGGGGGCGTTTTCAAAGATTATGGCCAGCTCCTGCTCATGCTCCCGGAGTGATATTTCCGCCCGCTTTCGTTCGGCAATCTCGCCGTGCAGTTCCGCATTGAGCCTGCGCAGCTCATCTTCGGCCTGTTTGCGCAGGGCCAGGGATTGCTCCAGCTCCAGCACCTTTTCTTCCAGCTTGGTTGCAACGATCCGGCCGTATTCCCTGAGAAAATGCTCTTCCCGCTCGTCCATTGACGCGTGCATGGCCGCACTGGTCCGGGCATGCAACGATTCCATGATCATGCTGATCCTGGCCCAAAGCTCTTCCGGTTCCATCGGCTTGATGACAAAGGCCGCCGCTCCGAGCGAGATGGCCAGATTCTCTTCGGACTCTCCGGTATAGACGGCCGAATAGAAGATAAACGGAATCGATGACAACTCCGGATCAGCCTTGAGTGCCCGGAGAAACTGAAAACCGTCCATGCGTGGCATGAGCGCATCGGAAATGATGATGTCCGGTTTGAGGCGGGTGGCCAGTTCGAGCCCCTGCTGGCCGTCCTGCGCTTCGATCACCGTACAACCATTGTGTTCCAGCGTGTAGTGCAACAGCTTGCGGTCATCGGAATGGTCTTCAACGATCAATACGTTCATGGTTGCGCCTCGTTCACATCCCAGCCAAGCAGGGCGTGGATCCTGTCCATAATGGTCAACGGGTCGATCGGCTTTTCGAAATAACCGTTGCAGCCGGCGGCCAGAACCAGGTCCATATCCCCGGCCATGGCATAGGAGGTGATCGCGATGATCGGGATGGTTCCGTTCGCTCCGCTCTTGCGAATGCGCCTGGTGGCTTCAAGGCCGTCGATACCGGGCAGATTGATATCCATGATGATGAAGTCCGGATGTTCGGCCACAGCCATCTCGACCCCCTTGATGCCGGTGTCCGCTGAAATCACCTCATAACCTTGGCGCCGCAGCGCATAGGAGATCAGACGCAAATTGTCTCTGTTATCTTCTACCACCAGCGCCTTTTTCATTGATACGCTCCGGAATCCTCAAGGTAAAAGTGCTTCCCGTGCCGAGATTGCTTGTACAGACTATATCACCCCCCAGGACTTCCACAACCAGCTTTCTGGTCAGATAGAGGCCGAGCCCGGTTCCGGGCGCAATGGTTTTAAGGGGGGATTCCAGGCGTACGAAAGGCTGGAAGAGCCGGGGGATATCCTGATTGTCGATGCCGACTCCGGTATCGCGAACAGAGATGATAACCGGTCTGACCCCGGTGACAGGCGGCGACCATCCGCTTGTGTCCGTCCGTGTCTCCGCACCGGCTGCCGAGACGGTCACCATGCCATGTTCGGTAAACTTTACCGCATTGCTCAACAGGTTTATGACGCACTGCAAAAGCCTGCGTCTGTCGCTGCGGAGCTGGTGATGGTGTATATCCAGATGCAGTTCCAGCCCCTTGTCGTGCAGATCCCTGTCCACATACTGAACCGCTTCCTTCAGCAGGTCATACAGGTCAAACTCTTCGACCCGGGACTCGATCCGTCCGGCCTCGATCTTGGACACGTCGATCACGTCGTTGATCAGGCTGAGCAGATGCTTGCCTGAACGCTGGATAGTCTCCAGGTTTTCCTTCTGTTCAGTATTGACCGGGCCGAGCCATTCATCGCGGAGGATGCTGGAGAAGCCGATGATCGAGTTGAGCGGAGTCCTCAACTCATGGCTCATGGAAGCGATGAACATGGACTTCAGCCGGTCCAGTTCCTGCAATTTCGAGTTTGCCTTTTCCAGCTCTTCGGTTTTCAGGTTCAGGTCCTCGACAATGTTCATCAGAGCCAGCTGGCTCTCCTCCAGTTCGGCCCGTTTCTCCTTCAGGTCGTTGGTTCGTGCTTCCACCCGTTCTTCCAGTTCCCTGTTGAGCCGGTTGATCTCCTCGCCGGAATGTATCTGCTCGGTGATGTCCCGGGCGATGGAAGAGGCGCCCAGGATGTTCCCTGCCATGTCCCTGATCGGCGACACGGTGAGTGATATGGATATCAGTTGACCGTCCTTGCGTTGCCTCCCGGTTATGTAATGCTCGATGTGTTCGCCCCTGTTGATTGCTTCCAGGATGCCGTAAAACTCGTCCTCCTGGCCGGGGGGAATCAGTATCGAGATCGATTGACCGATGATCTCATCCGCCGAGTAACCGTAGATTCGTTCCGCTCCCCTGTTCCAGGAGAGGATCTCGCCTTTCAAATCCTTGGCGATGATGGCATCATCAGAGGACTGGACTATGGCACTGAGGAGGTGTTGCTTCTCTTCAGCTTTCCTGCGTTCGGCCAGCTCGTGTTGCAGACGTTCGTTGGCACGATTGAGGTCTGCAGTCCGTTCCTGTACACGCAGCTCCAGTCCGTCCCGGGCTTTGCCAAGCTCGTCCTCGGTCTGCTCCCGCTCCGCAATCTCCAGTTGCAACGCCTCATTCATTTCGATCAGTTGATCATAGGCTTGTTTGAGTCGGGTGCCGCTGAGGATTTCGTTTTTCAGGGTCAGTGCGGTGTAATTGAAAAATGACGGCAGGAATTGATAAAGCTCGCGCATGCCGATATGCAGACACTCCAGCTTGAGGACGCCGATGAGATCCTGTCCGACCAGGAGCGGGTAGACCCAGGTGTAGGCCTTGCCGAACTCGGGGGTAGTCATCCGCGTGTCGCTGAAATCATGTTCAATCTCAACCGGTTCCCGGGTCGTTTGCGCTTTTAGCACCAGTTCATCTTCTATTGCGGAGAGTTGCGTTTTGTTGCCGTAGACGTCGGCGGAAAAAATATCGCTGTCGATCTGGTAGTACAGGATTATATTCCCTCCGCCCACGACATCGAGGATATTACGCATCATGCAATCGATCGTGTCATCCAGCCCCGAGACGGCGCTGATCCGGTTGATCAGCCGCATTACCAGCTGGAGGTATGATTTTTCACGGGCCAGCTTTTTGGCGCGTTCCTCCAGATAAACCAGTTTTCCCGCGGGTATGGTTATGGTTTCTTCCATCATGCCCTCTTCAGGTATTACTTTCACGATGAATTACCGCCGGGAAGAGCAGTTTTGAAAACCCTTGCTGGCACGTAATACACAGCTTTAGGGGTCGGAGTGGGGACATCATTTTGCGGTTGCTCCGGTCAATGTTGCCGGCTTGTCCGGAGACATGCTCCCGTCAGGTTCGACGGTGCCATTTTCTTCCGGCCCGGACGCTCTCTTTATCGGCAGCGTAATGGTGAAGGTGCTTCCCTTGCCGACTTCGCTGGTCACAGCGATCGTGCCGCCATGCTTGTTGACGATGATGTCGTAGGCAATGGCCAGCCCCAGCCCGGTCCCTTTTCCGATCTCTTTTGTGGTGAAAAACGGGTCGAAGATGCGCCCGGCATTTTCAGGAGGAATACCGCAACCGGTATCGCTGATGGCAACCTTGAGCGAACCCTCCTCTTCCCGGGTCGTGATCCGTATTTCACCCCGATCCTCGATTGCATGGGCGGCGTTTATCAGGATGTTCAAAAAGACCTGGTTGAGCTGTCCCAGGTTGCAGTATATTTTGGGCAGGCAGCCAAACTCCCTGATCAGGGTCGCCTTGTATTTCAATTCGTTCCAGGCTATGGAGAGAGTGCTCTCCAGCCCCTCGTTAATGTCGGCATAGGCAAGATCCGCATTGTCTACCCGGGAGAAACTCTTCAGATCCTGTACGATGCGTCGGACCCGCTCCGCCCCCTCCTGGGATTCAATGATCAGTTCGGGCAGATCCTTGCGAATACGGTCGATTTTGAATTTATTTCTTTCCCGGGCCAGGAACGCCAAGGACTCCGGATCGCTACCGGCAAGGTATTGCCCGGTGGAGTCCAGGTAGGCGCCCAGTTTCTCCGCGTATTTGCCGAGACTGCCCAGGTTGCTGATGATGAACCCCATCGGGTTGTTGATTTCATGGGCCACACCGGCCGCCAGCTGGCCGATTGATGCCATCTTGTCCTGCTGGAGCAGTTGTGACTGAGCCTTCTTGAGCTCGCCGTACGCCAGCAGCAGTTCACTGTTGCTTCCTGCCAGATCATCCGCATATTCCTGCAGCTGCTTTTCCGCCCTGGTGCGTTCACTGATTTCCTCTTCCAGCTTTTTGTTCAGGCTCCTCAATTGATCAAAGGCCTGTTTGAGCCGGGTGTGGCTGCGGATTTCATTCTTCAGTACACTGGCAACATAGTTAAAGAAGGTCGGCAGTTTCCCGTACAACTCGCGCATTGATATATGCAGGCTCTCCAGCTTGATTACGCCGATCAGCTCGCCACCGGCCAGAAGAGGGAATACCCAGGTGTAGGCCTTGGTGAACTCCGGTGTCAGCATCTGAGTGTCACCGAAATCGTGTTCCTGCTCGACCGGTTCAGCCGAGTCAAACACCCTGCTGACCAGTTCGTCGTCAATCCGGTCGATCCCGGCCCGTTTTCCGAAGATATCGGCATAGTGCAGATCATCGTCGATCATGTAGTAGAGGACAATGTTGGCGCCGCCGATCACATCAAGGATATTGTTCAACAGGATCCCGATCATGTTCTCAAGCCCCTGGGCGGCGCTGACCTTGTTCATCAGGTTGATGATCAGCTGCAGGTATGACTTGTCCCGGGCCAGTTTGCGGTTACGCTCTTTCAGGCGGCACAGCTCGTCAATGGCTGTGGTCGTTATTTCGGGCATGGCTTTGCTCGCAGCTTCCTGTTGATGGCCTGTTGCAGCACCGTCTCCAGATGGTCGAGAGAAACATCCAGCCAGCGGAGCGGTAAACCCACCATCTGCCCTGCCGCTTCGGCCTTGCTTCTGAAGTCGGCGGAACAGGGTGTCGAAAGGCAGAGCAGATAGTTCCGGTCTCCCCGGTACATCTCCCGTATGACCTGCCGGTTTGTGCCGAAGGTGGCGGTCACCACCTGTTCCCAGCGACGCGCCCAATCCTCCAGAAGAAAAAAGGCCCCCTGTTCCAGTTCCGCGGAAAAACGCTCCGGTCCCAACAGCATCTCCACGCAATTCTGACCGTCGGTCCGGAATGTTCCGGCCTCATCGAGGATCGTCTCCATCAGCGGGTGACAGGCGCCATAGAAGACGATTATCTCCCGCTCAGCATGTCTGTTGAGTGCGGTAGTCAGTGCATGGGAGAGTTGGTCGAAATCGATGTGCAAGGCCGAATCAAGGAAGTGGGTCTCAATCGGCCAGCCGTTTTTCATGATCAGGAATCGGATCTCCTTGTGAAGAATGCCGCAGCCCAGCAGAAGTGGGGCAGGGGGCGCCGTCATGGCGTATCAAACCTTCCGAACTCGTAGGCCGCTTCCAGCATGGTCCGGATGTTTTCCTCCGGGATGTTATAGGGCATGACCAGCGTGCCGAACAGGAACTTGCCACCCGGCTTGCCGGCTTCGATGATCCTTTTGACCTCGGCCCTGATCTCTTCCCGCGACCACTCCAGCAGCATGATGTCGTTGATCACCCCGCAGGTCAGGCCCCGCCCGGCAACCAGCCGTTTCCCCTCGGCGATATCATCCATCGGACTCAGGTAGAACACTCCGATTCCCAACCGCCGTATGACAGTGTCGATGACGTTGTTGAAGCGGGCGCTGCCGCAATAATAGACCACCCCCGCCGTACCCCCCGGTCCGAGATCCCGCTCCATCCAGAGCAGTGAAAGATTGTTGAAAAATTTGCGCGGGATGAAGTCGGTCGAACCGAACGGGTTGGAATAAACCAGTACATCGGCCCCGGCAGCGCGATAGGCAGCGATCTGTTTCCTGAAAAAGTCCGAGCATTTGGCCAGCAGTTCGTCGCGCAGGTCGTGGGGTCCCAGCATGAGCATCTGCATCCATTTTTCCATGCCCATCAATAATGCAGGCATGGTCATCGAGGCGGTCAGATAGGCGCAGACCGGGTATCTGCCCCCTGCTTCGGCCTTGAGGATCCGCAGGCATTTCAGCTCTTCGGCAAAGGCGGGATGAGAGCCGATATCGTCAGGAATCTGCAGCTTGGCGATATCATCATATTTTCTGATGATCATTTCACCAACGTTGGGGGGACCGTCCTTGGCATAGATCATCTTGCCGCACCCCAGCAGTTCGGCTTCCTTGCCGACGTAGAAAAGGCTCCAGAGACAGTCGTAGCCGTACTTTGCCTGCATCTTCAGTTGCGCCTCGGCCACATGCTCGCCGCTGGAGTAGTATTCTTCAAGGGAAAGCCCGAGCTCCTTTGCCCCCTGGTCCAGCAGGTTGCAGAAGACCGGAATCCGGTCGGCAAGGGTGCCATTGATGGCGGCGCTCAGCCGTTCCATGCCTGTCATCATTTGCGCACCTCCCTGATCATGTTTGATATCACCTTGCCCGCCTCAATGCCGTTTTCTGCCCAGGCATCGGCGCCCACGGTCCGGTACAGTTCCGGGTCGAAGCGGTAGGGCGCGCCCCCCACGGCGATCCTGATCAGCCCCTCAAGCCCACGCTCTTTCAGGATTTGCCGCACCCGGCTGCAGCCGTTTTCCCCCCTTGCCGTGTGAACCATCATGGACGAAATGGCGATGACCTGGGCATCGTGCGCCAGCGCTTCATCCACGAACCGCTCCGGCGCCACGTTCAGGCCGAGATCGCTTACCTCGATCATCAACGCTTTCAGGCAACCGCTGACTATCCTTTTGCCGAGACCGTGAAAATCACCCTGCGAGGTGCCAATTACGACCTTGCCGATGATTTCCGGCGCTTTCTGGAATCGGGGAACCATCTCATCTACCACTTCCGATGCTATTTGGGCGGCCATGAAATGCTGGGCCAGGCTGACCCCCTGATTTTCGCTGATCGATTTCATCATCAGCTCGATGGCCGGCACAACGATCCTGAACACCACCTCTTCCGGTGAAATCCCCAGGTCCAGGGCGTCGCGCACTACCATCAGCGCCCTGTCCCTATCGGTGTCCATGATGGCTTCATTATACTGATTCATTACCTGTTCCAGCATGTGCTCCTCCGTCAGCGCGGGTACAACCGTTTCATTTCAGGCGCCCGGGCCGCTCTCGCTTATGCTTGCCAGATCGTCGGAACTGAACACCTTGTCGATATCCAGAATCATCACGAAGTGGTTGCCCTGTTTCCCCATCCCCTTGATAAAATTGGTATTGAGTTTTGTTCCTATGTGGGGCGCGGCTTCAATCTGGGCCGGTTCCATCTCGTTCACCTCCTGCACCGAGTCCGCCAATGCGCCAAGCAGTATGGTTTCACCTTCCATCTCCACCTCGGTTACAATGATGCAGGTATTGACGGTCTGTTCGGTTGAGGTCATGCCGAATTTCAGGCGCAGATCGATAACCGGTACTACGCTGCCGCGCAGGTTGATGACACCACGCATGAAGTCCGGAGTTTGCGGTACCTTGGTGATGCTAGTGTATTCCAGGATTTCCCTGACCTTGGCCACGTCCAGGGCAAAGATCTCCTCGTCGAGCTTGAAGGTCAGGTACTGGGTGGTTTCGGTTATGGTTGATGTGGACATGTCTTCCTCCGTTTTCGATAGCCAGAATCAAATCCCCCTCAATCCCCCTTTCGTAAAGGGGGAGGTATCTAAATTTCCCCCCTTTATGAAAGGGGGGAAGGGGGGATTTGCCGTCAGAACTTCTCAAATTCATCGTCAATTTGGTCCGGGCCGGCCTGGCCGAGTTGCAGGTTTATGCCGCCGGCGGGGGTGCGCTTTGCCGCCGGTTGGGCCGCTCCACTTCTTGCGTGGGCAATCTGTACCTTGCGAGCCGGTTTGCTGGCTGTGGCGGCTGTCACCGTGCGCCGTCCTTCATTGCCGATATTGAAGAAGCTGATGCTGTGCTGAAGCTGCTCGGCCTGGCTGGAGAGTTCTTCGGAGGTGGAAGCCATCTCTTCCGAGGCGGAGGCGTTCTGCTGGATGACCTGGTCCAACTGCTGAATGGCCTTGTTGATCTGTTCGGCGCCGGTATCCTGCTCTTTGCTGGCGGCCGTGATCTCCTGGACCAGCTCCGAGGTCTTCTGGATGTCCGGCACCATTCTGGTCAGCATCTCACCGGCCTGTTCGGCAATAGCCACACTGCGGGTGGACAGGTTGGAAATCTCGCCGGCGGCCGATTGGCTTCGTTCCGCCAGTTTGCGGACTTCGGAGGCTACCACGGCAAAGCCCTTGCCGTGCTCACCGGCACGGGCCGCTTCAATGGCGGCGTTCAATGCCAGCAGGTTGGTCTGACGGGCAATTTCTTCGATGATGCTGATCTTGGTGGCGATCTCTTTCATGGCTGCTACCGTTTCAGCAACAGCCTTGCCCCCCTCTTTGGCGTCTACTGAACTCTTGATGGATATTTTCTCGGTCTGCATGGCGTTATCTGTGTTCTGGCGGATGCTGGAAGCCATCTCTTCCATGCTGGAGGAGACTTCCTCGGCGCTGGCAGCCTGTTCGGTGGCCCCCTGACTCATCTGCTGGGCTGTCGCCGAAAGTTCCAGCGAGCCCGCTGCCACGTTGTCAGACGCTGTTATGACTTCACCGACCACCTGTTTGAGTTTCTCCACCATGTTTTTGAGTGATCCCATCAACTGCCCTATCTCATCTGTGCTGGTAGCCTCAATCGACACGGTCAGATCACCGGCCGCCAGCGCGTTGGCAGCCGCCACCCCTTCGCTGACCGGTTTTTTGATGCTGCGCGTGATCAAAAGTGCAGCTACAATGCAGATGATAAAGGCTAACAGGACAATCGGAATCATGACCCGTAGAGCTTCCTTGATTTCGATTCCAGCCAGCTCTTTGATGTGGTCCAGTCGTTTGTAACCGTCAACGGCGAACTCCGCGGCCACACTCTCCATCTTGTGGGACTCATCTTTGAATTCGGAAATGGCGGCATTGGCCTCGGCAGTCGTCTTGATCCTCCCGTCGCGGATTATGCCGTAGACTTTGTTGAATCCGGCTGAATAGAGGGCTAGGTTATCTTTTATCAGCTTAATCTGGTCTTTGTCTTTTTGGGCGGTTGCGACTTTTTCCAAGATCTTGATGCGCTCTTCTACGCTTTCCTTTTGCTCGTTCCACTGTTTGTTGTAGCTCTCTACCTTGTCCATTGAAGCAATGTTGATGAACACATCCTTCTCGAAACGCCGCAGACCCAGGATATTGGCACGCGCCCTACCGGCATGCTGGGCGATGACTCCGTCGCTGTCCAGATCCTTGACGATTTCTTCGTTAATCATCTGCATGCCCCAGTATCCCGAGGCAGCAACAGCGAGCAGAAGAAAAAGCATAAGCCCGAACACCAGCCCCAATCTTGTACCGATTTTCATGTTATTGAACCATTGCATGATAAATCCTCCTGTTCATGGTTTGTATAAAGTCGCTCCTGAACTTAGATATGCATGATACATTTTCACAATGTTTTGAAACCCGCGCAAAGATGGTATCAGGAACTACGAACATATTTCACGCCAACTGCACCCTGCCTGACCGCATGTTTTCAGGCATGGGTGCATCCTCCAGTCTGATTACGGTTGCTGCTGCAGGGAAACTGATTCAGGTAAAAATGAGTTTATCCCTGTATTTTGCGCTGTCAACGAATGTGCCTGAATTATAAGGGGGAAGAAAGCTGGAGGAGGTTCAATGGAATAGATGTTTACGGGCTTTTCAGGCAAAACGTGCTTGAGTGGGTGCCATCATTCTTTCAGTTGTGCTGCATGAACTGTTACCTTGGCTTCACATGCCGGATTTTTCCTCCAGTTCCCTGATCCGCTTCTTCAGCTCCACCATCCGCAGTTCCCGGCCGACGAAGAGCCTGTTGGCACGCTCCAGTTCGGCGTTCTTGGCTGCCAGTTCGGCGGTCCGCTGCTGCACCCGCTGTTCCAGTTCGCTGTTGAGCATGCGTAAGGCCTCTTCGGCCCGCTTGCGCTCTGAAATATCGCGGAACACCCCCATTATCATCTTCGCTCCGTCCAGCATTACCGGCTGTGTTCTGATCTCGATGGGGGTTTCAGAACCGTCGGCGCGCAGAATGGCATGTTCAAACGGGGCACCGGGTCTTCCTTCCTCCACAAGGTGCGCATGCTCCCGGAACGATTGCTCCGACTCACGGGCGAGCCGCGGAGGATGCAGGGTGGATTGATGCACGCCGACCAGTTCGTCGCGGGTGCGTGCAAACAGGCGGCAGGCGCCCGGGTTGACGTCCCGGATGATCCCGGTGGCGATATCCGCGATCAGGAGCGCATCCGGAACCCCCTCAAACAGTGCCCGGTAGCGTGCTTCGTTGTCTTTAATCAGCTCCATCGCTTGTAGGTGCCCGGCGATTTCCTGTTCCAGTCGGGCGGTCCGCTCACTGACGAGTTTCTCCAGATTTCCGCGCAACAGGGAGAGCTCCAGATGGGTTTTCACCCGCGCCAGGAGTTCCTCCCTCTGAAAGGGTTTGGAGATGTAATCAACGGCGCCCAGCCGAAGCCCCTCCAGACGGTCGGCCAGGTCGGTGGCAGCGCTCTGGAAGATGACCGGTATGCCCCTGGTGGCCTCATCGGCCTTCAGGCAGCGGCAGACCTCGAAGCCGTCCATGCCGGGCATGCGGATATCCAGCAGGATCAGATCGGGAGGCTGAGCGGCAATGGAGGCCAGTGCCAGCTCTCCGCTGTTGGCCGGTCTGACACTGTATCCTTCCGGCTTGAGAATCTCGGTCAGAACCCGAAGTGATTCAGGTGTGTCATCCACAATCAGTATGGTGCCACGCTCATTCATGAGGAACTCCTTCCCAGTAGTGCTTCCCTGATACCGGTGTAGTCGTAATTGTGCGCCAACTCGCCCAGTGCTGCGGCAAGTTCCGGGGTGACCCGGCCGATTTCTGCGATCGACCTCAGGATACGTTCGCTGTCCAGTAGCAGCAGTGCCTGGTCCAACTCCTGGCGCAGGGCTTCCGGCAGATCGTCCAGAGCAGTGGCGGTGAGCTGCGGATGTACCGTTCGAGTTGTTTCCGCTTCGGCCCGCATGAAACGCACACCCAGCAGGCGTTCCATGCAGTCGAAAATTTGTGCCGGGCGGTAGGGTTTATGTACGACGGCGTCGAAACCGGTTCTGGTCAGCTCCGCATCTTCCTCCCTGAAGGTGGAGGCGGTAACGGCGGCAATTTTCACCGCATCCCCGCCGGGCAGGGAACGGATGCGGCGGGTGGCTTCCACCCCGTCCATCACCGGCATGCGCCGGTCCATCCAGATGAAGTGCGGCTGCCATATACCAAACTGTTCCACCGCCCCGGCGCCGTTTTCGGCCAGCCTGGTCTGGAAACCGGCCTTTTGCAGCAGCCCCATGAGGAGTATCCGGTTGTCCTGCTGGTCTTCCACCACCAGCACCCGCCAGGTAGGCTGCCCCGGTTCCATGCCGGTGACATCCCCCTGTTCCGCGGAAATTCGCGGGATCTCTTCCGGGCTCGCCAACCGCACTACCACATCAACTCGAAAGACACTTCCCTTTCCTGCGCTACTGGTGACGGAAATGCCGCCTCCCATCAGTTCGGCAAACTGACGGGTGATGGCAAGCCCCAGGCCGGTACCCAGTTGTCTCTCCTGCGGACCCACCTGCACGAATGGCTGGAACAGTTTGACCTGATCCTCCGGAGCGATGCCGCAGCCGGTATCCTCCACTTCCATGATCAGGTGAGTGACGTGGTTTTGTTTCACTTCCAGGTGCACGGTAACCCTCCCCTGATCGGTCGCCTTGATGGCGTTGGAGATCAGGTTGATGAGAATCTGCCGTAGCTTGGTCTCGTCACCAACGACATAGCGCGGAAATTCCGAAGACTGGTAGAGCTGCAGGAGCAGGCCCTTGTTCGTGGCGCGAACGCTCAAAAGGTCAATGACATCGAGCAGCATTACGCCCAGGTCGAACGGTTTGAGTTCCAGTTCGATGCGGCCGGACTCGATCTTGGCGATGTCGAGCACATCATTGATCAGGCCGAGCAGGTGATCGCCGCTCTTCTTGATGATGCCCAGGGTCTCCTGTCGGCTACCGGAGATAGCCGGGTCGCGCTGCAGGATATCGGAAAAGCCGATGATGGCGTTGAGCGGCGTGCGCAGCTCGTGGGACATGTTGGACAGAAAGACGCTCTTGGCGCGGTTGGCGGCTTCTGCAGCTTCCTTGGCCTGCAGCAATTCCCGGGTACGTTCGAGAATCCTCTCTTCCAGTTCGGCGTTGAGGGTGCGCAAATCCTCCTCCGCCCGTTTACGCTCACTGATATCCTGCACCGTCACGGCCAGTCCGTTGCCGGAGCGCACCAGCCTTCTCCTTGCCCACTCGACCTGCATCGCGCTCTCGCGTGGCGTTCTTGACTCATCCTCATGGAAGCCTGTTGACATCGCGCCGCGGAAAATATTCATCACATCATCGAAATACGCTCCAGGGTATACTTCCGAGAGTTTCATCCGCAGGAGCTGCGTTTGCGGGATGCCGTAGAACGCCGCGCCGCGCTCGTTGCAATCTACCAGCACGAAGTCAGCGATGGCGCCGCTCTTGTCACAGAGCGCCTCATACATATAAAAGCCTTCGTTTCCGCCTTCCGTGGCAATGCGATAGGCCTTGCGCACCTCCTCCTCCTGATGTTTTTTCCTGACAAGGCGTGTGGACATTCCAGCAGCTGCAAACGTAAACAGGAACAGGATTACGCTTCCCGAAATCGCCACTTTCCTGTCTGTCGCCCAGGCGTTCTGGTACGGCGCAAAATATTCCTGTTGGGAGAGCCCCACCATGGCAACCAGCGGGTACTCTTCCAGCGTTTTCCAGGCGACATAACGAGACAGCCCGTCGCCAAACCACTGCTTTCCGCCGAGAAATGTGGCGCCTTCCGGTGTGTTGAACAGGGGAACGGCTCGGAGCGCGGCAGGAGTTGAATCGTGGGTTCCCCCGCCGATTGCTGCCGAACGCAGGATCCCGTCCAGACCCGCAACCATCAGCACACCCGAGCTGCCCGGGAAAGAGCCGGCATAGAAGGAGGTAAGGTAATGGGGGTCAAAGCCGGTCAGCGCGACCCCGTCAAATGCCCCGTGCGGCGTGTTCAACCTGCGCGAAAACGGGATGGCGGGCTTGCCCGTTGTTCGCGACAGCAGCGGCTTCCCTACCAGAAGCGCTTTCGAGTCGTCGTTTTTGTGATAGATATAAAATTCCCTGTCGGTAAACGAGACGTTCTGCAGTTTGCCAAGGGTAGCTGTTACCGGCATCCCTTCCCGGTTTACGACCAGCACATTGTTGATATGGGGGTTGCGAAAGAGCCCCCCCTTGGATAACTCCTTCAGATTGATATTCCCGCGCGACTGTTCCCAGCTGTACTGCAATTGCAGCGTGATCTGATTCGCCTGTTCGATAACCTGGGCGAGATAGTGCGCATAGTCGTTGCAAAGGGCGGTGGCTTCAGCGAGCACCTTCTTCTCGCAGGCCCGCTTCTCCGCATCGATCTTCGAGATGGTCCAATACCAGAGTCCCGCCGCCAGAATAAGGCACAGCAGAGGCCAGGCAAGAATTTGCAGAATACCGCTGCTGAAGAACCCATGGCTGAAGATTGTGCGCCTGGTATGATTGAGCACGTTGTCACCGGGCATGCTGCTTATTTCACTCCCCAGATTTTCCTGTATTTCTCACGGTAACCGTTATCGGGGTCGTACTCGTTGTGCCGGCCGCCGTCGAATCTGATATTGGCAGGTGTCACCAGGTGAACCGGGGCTGAATAGCCGCTATCCTTCTGTCCTGCAAAGGCGCGGTTGAGTTCGTCGATGGCTTGCCAGCCGTGAAGTCTCAACGGCTCGGCCACCGTCCCGATCTGGTAGCGGTTTCTGCGAATCCGCTCGAAGGCCGACACGCTGCCATCACCCGCGGATATGCTCCTTGGATGGCCGTTGCCGGGGATCGCGGCGGCTATAAAGGTCGGGGGCATGGCATCAAGCCAGAGATCATTTACGGCCAGTGAATATGTCCATTTTTTGCCAAAGCGCTGCAGCAGCCAAGCCGTGCGTTGCGGCATGGCTGTCGCGGTATCCTTCAGAGGGGTAGTGTCAACCATCAGCACTCTGCAGCCCGCGCACTGGCGAAAAATGTCGAGCATGGCGTTTGTCTTTACGTTGGCGATTGCGTAGATGGGATCGTTGAAGAGGATCACTCCCGCCTTGCCATTGGAGTCGGCCACGGCATACATGGCGGCGGCCTTGCCGACATCTTTCGGTTCAGTGGCAAGATTGGTGAAGATCGGCAGATCAGGGTCAGGGCCCGGTTTTCCCAGGGCATGCCAGCCTACTATCTTGATACCTTTGGCCGCTATTCCCCTGATCACATCCGCCTGCTCCATGGCGTCGATTGTGCCGAGTATGATGCCATCCGGTTTGAGGCTGGCCGCCTGCAGCAAGGCATTCCTTCTGCCTGACGCGGTGCCTTGACCGTCGATCAGGCGGAAATGCCAGCCAATGACTTTTGCCGCCTCCGCGGCGCCCTGGCCGACACCGCGGGCCCCGCCATTGTCCTGTCCGGCGGAGACATAAATGACGGATTTGTTGCGTTGGCCTGACGGCCCGGTGGTTGGCCCGTCCCAGGGAGGATTGGGTCTGGAAACGTGGGCGGTATAGCGCTTAGCCTCGGCAACGAATGAATCCTGCGCAACCGCCGGGCTGCA
>MGZK01000116.1 GCA_001802125.1 Geobacteraceae bacterium GWC2_55_20 | reverse complement strand
CACCAATCTCGTCATCGACGGATGTACCGTTTCCGACAGTACAACCACCTTCGGCGATGGTGGCGGGATTGCTATCCGCAGCGGCAAACTGACCATCATCAATTCAATCATACGCAACAATACCGCCGCCAACGGTGTCGGTGGCGGCATCTTTGCCGGCGCCGGCACCGTCGTCAGCATCAGTGGTTCGACTATTGACGGCAACCATGCCGGCGGAATCATCGGCAGCGGCGGAGGAATCTGCCTGCTGGGTCCCGGTGGCGGCACAACCTCCAGCATAAGCAACAGCTCGATCATCAACAACACCGCCGCATATGACGGGGCCGGCATCTATACCACCGCTCCGCTGAACATCACCGATGTCAGCTACAGCGCCAATCTCGCTTCCCGCTACGCCAACGACCTCTGGAACGACAGCGGTGCCTTCAGCGCAAACGATGTCGCGCCGGTCGTCACGCTTGCCGCTACCGGCGCCTATACGGAAGGAGCCGGTGCGAAAGCGCTGGACCCGGCCTTGATCGTAAGCGACAGTGACAGCATGTACTTGTCGTCGGCCACGGTCACCCTGGATATCACGCCCGACGGAACCGCCGAAAACCTGGCCGCCGATGTCAGCGGCACCGCGATTGTTGCCGAGGTTGTCAGGCAATCCGGGCGGATCATCGTGAACCTGTCCCAGCTCGACCGGCTGGACAATTACCAGAGTGTGCTGCGCAAAATCAGCTATATCAACACCAGCGTCACCCCCTCCACTGCGATTCGGAACATCAGCTTCAAGGTCAAGGACGGTAGTCTGGATAGCCTCACAAAGACTCTGGCGCTGAGCGTTACTACCGTCAACAATCCCCCCACGGTTACCTTTGTGCAACCGTCATACGCTGTTGCGGAACAGGCTGACCTCAACCTGCAGGCCACCGGCATCTCAATCGCCGATGTTGACGCGGGCAGCGGCGGGGTGAGCGCCACGCTGTCGGTGACGGAGGGCATCCTGAACGTGTCCTCCGGTACCAGCGGAGCTTCGGTCAGCAATTCCGCTAGCTCCTCGGTTACGATCAACGGAACTCTGGCCCAGATCAACTCGTTGCTGACAGGAACCGTCGGCGCTACCGTGGTATATTACAACGGCAACGACGCTCCTGCCGACAATGTGACCCTGACGCTGGCCGTGAACGACAACGGCAATAGCGGCGGACCCGCGGAGAGCGGCAGCGCCAGTCGCGTCATCACGGTCACCGCCGTGAACGATCCGCCGTTGCTGACCGTCAATACCGGTCTGACGCTCTACCAGAATGACGGGCTGACGGTCATCGCCAGCGGCAGGTTGCGGACACTTGATCCCGATAACCCCGCTGCGGCGACACTGGTCTACACATTGACGGCCGTGCCGGCCAAGGGCAGCCTGAAGAAGAACGCTACGGCTCTGGTCGTCGGCAACACCTTTACCCAGGCCGATCTGGATGGCGGAATGATCAGTTTCACCCCTGACGGAACCACGAATGGCGCGGATTCGTTTGCCTTCACGTATACCGACGGGACTGCAGAAGCGCAGGGACCGGTCAGCTTTGCCGTTACCATCACCCCGGCCTATACCTTCACCGTGACCAGAGCCGGTTCCGGCGTGGGATCGATCAGCGCCACCGGCTGCACCCTGAGCTGGAGCGGCGACGCCGGAAGCTGCACGGTGCTGACCGATACTCCAATAACCCTGTCAGCCTCGGCCGAGCCAGGTTCGGTCTTTGCCGGCTGGTCGGCCGGCACAGGTTCGGCATCCGCTTGCTCCGGCGCCGGGGATTGTTCCTTCACTCTCTCGCAGGTTTCCAGCCTGACCGGAACCATATTGCCGCTGCGCACGGTCACGCCATCGGCCGGAGCAAACGGCGGCATCAGCCCGAACACGCCCCAGATCGTCGCCGAGAACAACGCCGCGATCTTCACCATCAAGCCCGATCCCGGCTATCATGTAACGATCCCGGTCGGCGGAACCTGCGGCGGCACATACCTGGGCGATCCATATGACCCGGCCAACGGTCTGACTTACACCACCAACGCGGTCATCGCAGACTGCACGGTGTCGGCCGCTTTCAGTTTCGTACCCGACGTAACCATCAGCAGTGCAGCCAGCGCCAACGGCGCCTGGTCCGGGTCCTCGCCGGATGTCTGGACGCCGAACGGAGCCCTTGCCAACGTATCCATCAGCGAGATCGAGGCGCGACTGAACGCCGGGACCGCTGTCGTGATCGACACCGGTATGGGAGTGGCCGGCGACATCCGCGTCAACGGCCCCCTCTCCTGGAGCGCCAATACACTCACCCTCAATGCGGCCCGCGACATCAACGTCAATGCGGTTATGACCGGCGCCGGCCAGTCTGCCCTGGCCATGAATACCTCCACCGGCTCCATCAAAACCGGACTGAGCGGATTGGGCTTCCATGGCAGGATCGATTTTCCCGGTCGCAGCGGCGCCGGTTTCCTGACCATCAATGGCGAGGACTTTACCGTCGTCAACAGCCTCGGTAGCGCAGGCTCCATCACCCCGATAGATCTGCAGGGGATCAACGGGGCGCCCGGCGGCAGATACGCCCTGGGAGCCGATATCATGGCCGCCGACACCTCCAGCTGGGACGCTGGCGCCGGCTTCATGCCGCTGGGAACGGATGTTCCCTTCAGCGGCGTCTTCGACGGCCTCGGTCACATGGTCAGCACTCTGACCGTTAACCGCGGGATTAATAATGCCGGCTTGTTTGCCGCAACCGGCGTCACGGCAAAGATCCGCAATACCGGGCTGTCCGGCGGCAGCATCAGCGCTGGAAGCTATGTCGGAGGTCTGGTGGGGAACAACGCCGGAACCATCGCCACGTCCTTCTCCAGTGCCTCCGTCAGTGGCTATGATTTTGTCGGCGGTCTGGCCGGACAAAACGACGGTTATATCAGCAACTCCTTCACCAGCGGCAGTGTCACCGGTTCCCACTACTACGCCGGCGGGCTGGTGGGCTGGAACCACGCGAATTCCATCGGCAACTGCTTCAGTAGCGCCGAGGTAAGCGGTGGCTGGTATGTCGGCGGACTGGTTGGGGAAAACTACGTCTTCAACACGCTCTCCAGCTCGATCAGCAATTCCTACAGCAGGGGCAGCGTCACCGGCGCCGATCTGGTTGGCGGTTTGACCGGGGCTAACTATGGGCGGCTCGACAACGTCTATAACAGCGGAGCCGTCACCGGCTCCGGAAACGGTGTCGGCGGACTGGTGGGATGGGTCAATGGCGATTATGGCGGCACGATCAATAACGGTTTCTGGGACAATAGCGTCAATTCAACGCTCGTAGACAATGGAGCTGGCAGCGGCAAGTCAACGGTCGAGATGATGTCGCAGGCGACCTTCGGCGCTTGGAACATCTCCGCCGCCGCCGACAGTGCCGCCACGGTCTGGCGCATCTTCGAGGGCCAGAGCTATCCGTTGCTGCGCGTTTTCTTCGCTCCCCAGGCGATAAGCGGTTTCTCGCCGCCCGCCAGCGCCACCTACGGCGACGGGCCGATCACCCTGGGCGCCATCGCCAGCTCCGGACTGCCGGTCAGTTTCAGCGTCACCAGCGGCCCCGGCAGCATCAGCGGCAACATCCTGACCATCACCGGTGCCGGAACCATCCAGCTCATGGCTTCCCAGGCGGGCAATGCCACCTACAGCGTCGCGCCAAACCTGACCGCCGCCATGGTGGTTGCCAAAGCCGCCGCCACGGTCACGCTGGGCAGTCTCAGCCAGACCTACAACGGCAACCCCAGGTACGCTGTCGCCACCACTGATCCACCCGGCAAGTCCGTGATTTTCACCTACAACAACAGCCCCGTGGCTCCGGTCAATGCCGGCAGTTATGCGGTAGTGGCCACGATCGACGACACCAACTACCAGGGCAGCGCCAGCGGAACACTGGTGGTCGCCAAGGCAACCGCCACGGTTATCCTGGGCAACCTCAGCCATACCTGGGACGGTACGGCAAAGGTTGCAACCGCCACCACCAACCCGGCCGGCAAGAGTGTCACCTTCACCTACAACAGCAGTCCCACGCCTCCGTCCAATGTCGGCAGCTATACCGTTGTCGGCGCCATCAGCGATGCCAACTACCAGGGCAGCGCCAGCGGCACCATGGTGATCCTCGACCTGACCCGGCCGGTCGTCAACACCTTCAGCGCAGTGCCGCGCACAAACTTCCTGATCGCCGATATCACCATCTCGGCCAGCGATAATGCACTGGTCACCGGCTACTGCGTTAGCGAGTCCGACACGGGCAGCGGCTGCGGCTGGACTCCGTCCGCGCCAGGCATTTATACCTTTGCCACCGCCGGCGCCAAGACCCTCTATGCCTTTGCAAAGGACGCCGCCGGCAATATTTCCGACCCCTACGGCGCTACCCTGACCGTCAGCATACCCACCCTGACCGTCACCGTCGGGGGCGCCGGAAGCGGCACCGTCACCAGCAGTCCGGCCGGCATTTCCTGCTCCGGCGGCAGTTGCTCCAATACCTTCTCCGGCACGGTCAACCTGTACGCCACGCCATCGGTGCTATCGAACTTCAGCGGATGGGGCGGGGCGTGCAGCGGCACATCCATGGCCTGCACTGTTTTGATGAACGGCGAGAAGACGGTCAGCGCCGATTTCATCCCGGCGGCGCTGCTGCGTATTGACGGGACTATCTACAGGACCCTGCAGGAAGTGTACGACGCAGCCTACGACGGCGCGGTGATACAGCTGCTGGACAACACCGTTGCCGGCACGCTGGACGCCAACCGCAACATCAGCGTTAAACTGAAGGGGGGCTACGACGCCGGTTATGCGACCACTCCCGGAACCACCACGGTGACCGGGCCGTTGACGGTCGGCAGAGGGGCCTTGCAGGTGGACAGGATTGTGGTCAGGTAGTATTGGGGCGTAAATGGGGGGGTAATGATGTGATGTTCAAGCTCTGTGCTGCTACTGCGCTGATTTCAGAAGAGCAAGTTTGTTGCCGAGTTCGTCGGCCCGGTATGGTTTTTCAATGGCGGCGCAGAAACCGTACTCCTTGAATTCCGACATCACGGGATCGAAGGAATATCCGCTTGATACAATCAGTCGGGCAGCTGGATCAATTGCCAGGATACGCTTTGCGGCTTCGACTCCTCCCATGCCGCATGGTATCGTCAGATCGAGGATTACCGCCATGTATGGGGAGCCGTTTTCATGGGCTTCCATATATTTTGCTACCGCCTCCTCGCCATTAATACAGGTCGTGACCTGATATCCCAGAAAACCGATCGTTTCTCTGACCACATCACGGATGGTCTCCTCGTCATCCATCACCAGAATCGAGCCGATCGACCGGTTCGGTGAAATTAACTGCTCATTTACGGTTTCACCCGGCGCGGGCCGCCGTCCGGTTGATGGGAGTATCAGCGTGAATGTAGTCCCGACTCCAACGGTTGAATCCACCATGATCTGACCTTCATGCTTGATTACGATAGAATGGACCGATGCCAGCCCCAGGCCTGTATTGGATGGCTTGGTTGTGAAATAGGGGTCAAAAATCTTGTTGAGTTCTTCCGCTGGTATGCCATGCCCTTCGTCGGTAAATGTCAGCCGGACGTGCGGAGATTTCCGGCCGGTTAAGTCCGCGTTGCAGGCCAGCATGACGTTTTCGGCGTAAACCGACAGTGTTCCGCCATTGGGCATGGCCTGAACCGCGTTGATAGTGATGTTTGAGAATGCCTGGCTCAGCTGGTCTTCATCGGCCAATACGGCGTGTATCGAGTCCGGTATCCGGATCGAAGCGCGGACCTTGGTTCCATTCAAAGCCAGTTCCACGGATTCTTCGACCAGCTTTAGCAACGATACCGGCTTTTTCAAGGGCGAGCCGCCCCGTGCAAATGTCAGGAGCTGTTTGGCCATGCCGGCTGCCCGTTTTGTGGCCTTTTCGGCATGCTGCAGCAAGGTCGAGGCCCTGTGCGATTCGTCCAGTTGCTTGGCTGCCAGAGTGATAAAGCCAAGCACACCGGTCAGGGCGTTGTTGAAATTGTGCGCGATCCCGCCGGCCAGGATGCCGATCGACTCAAGTTTCTGGGCTTTGATGATCTGTTCCTGCAATATTTCACGGTCGGTAATGTCGATCAGAATCAGAACGGTTCGTTTTTTGAAGATGGACATCTTGGTGATCACCTGCCGGACAGTACCATCCTTGCAGGTTACCTTGGCTTCAAACATCGGGATGTAGCTGTTATCCTGCAATCCGGCCTCGATAACCGCCTGGTACCGTTCCTTGATCTGTTTACGATAGACCTGGTCCGGATAGGCATTTGAAAACCAGTCCCCGGCGGTAAGGATTTCGTCCCGGCTGTAGCCGAATCGCTCCACGAAGAATTGGTTCAGGTATTCGATGTTCCCATCCTGGTCGCTCCAGCCGACGCCGACCGGCATCACGTCCAGCAGAATCTTCAGGTTCTGTTCGCTTTCACGCACAGCCTGCTCTGCCTGGGTACGCTCTATAATTTCCTCTTCCAGTGAATGGTTTGATTCAAGCAACTCCTGATTGAGCTGCTGATTCTCATCTTCGCGACGCATCAATCTGTTTGCCAACTCGTTGATCGCAATGGCGGCCTGGCCCGGTTCATCATAGGATAAGATTTTTATCCTTGAGGAATAATCACCTTCCTGCATCAGTTTCAGTCCGCGTATGAGTTCATTGAACGAAAGCGTAACCCGCCGCAGCACCAGGTAACAAACCGATGTGATCACCAGCCAGAACAGGAAGGCTGACGATACTGAAAACAGGATAAGCTGGCGAATCTCACTTGATAGGTCGGACGTATCCCGTTCCAGACGGATCTTTCCGATCATGGACGAGGGGGACGAGTCTCTGCCGCCGGTAACAGTACTCTCAATTGAAGGAATTACCGGGTTACTTGATACTTCATGCTCTTCGACAATGTATTTGCCCGAGCCGGAATAATTCGGGGCACGCAGGTCCACCAGCACCTTTCCGCTTGACGAGGTGATCCGTACGGCTTGAATTTCCTGGGTGTGAAATATGATTTCCGCGATCGGTCTCAGTTGGTCGCGGTTCTCGGCATAAAGCGGCAGACGTACGGAATCTACCATTTGACGGGACAACTGTTTCAACTGCGCGGTCACGTTGTTTTTCTTCTCGCGGATTTCACTGACGATGTAAATCGTGCTGATCAGGAACGAAAGCAGCGCCGTCAGCAGCGTGAAGACATAGAAAAGCCTGAACTGAAAGCTGTTGCGGAATGTTGAAATTTTGTCTGGTAGTGTCATGGCCGTCAGTTCCCGTTATTCCACATCACCAACCTGCCGCCTGACTCCCATCAGCCAGGCCACCACGAACTCCTCCAGGGCGCCGTCCAGCACCGCGTCCGGGTTGCCTGATTCGACACCGGTCCGCAGGTCCTTTACCATCTTGTAGGGGTGCAGCACATAGGAGCGGATCTGGCTGCCCCAGCCGATATCCTTCTTCTCTGCGGCAATTTCCGAGGCCTTGGCGCTACGCTCCTCGACCTCCCGTTCGTACAGCTTTGCGCGCAACACCTTCATCGCGGTACCGCGGTTGGATATCTGGCTGCGCTCGCTCTGGCAGGCCACCACGATGCCGGTGGGGATGTGCGTGATGCGAACGGCCGAGTCGGTGGTGTTGACGTGCTGGCCGCCTGCTCCTCCGGAACGGAAGGTATCCACACGCAGGTCGGAATCACTGATCTTGATGTTGATATCGTCCTCTTCGATTTCCGGGAAGGCGTACATCGACGCGAAAGATGTGTGACGACGGGCGTTGCTGTCGAAAGGGGAGATGCGCACCAAGCGGTGGATGCCGGCCTCGGCCTTGAGGTAACCATAGGCGTATTCGCCGCTGACGTTGAAGGTGGCCGATTTCAGCCCGGCCTCGTCACCGGCCTGGAATTCGGTGATGGTTGTCTTCCAGCCTTTTTTCTCGCAGTAGCGCAGGTACATGCGCAACAGCATTTCGGCCCAATCCTGGGATTCGGTTCCCCCAGCACCGGGGTTGATGGTTATGAAGCAGGAGTTGCGATCGTGGTCCCCGGAGAGCATGCGCTGGAATTCGGCCGCTTCGACCGCCATGGTCAGACGATCCATCATGCCGGCCACTTCTGCCAGGGTCTCGGCATCCTGGGCCTCTTCACCCAGTTCGATCATGACCTTTGCGTCCTCGGCCTGGCGCTGCAGGTCATCCCAGCTCTGGACGGTCTTTTCCAGAAGAGTGCGCTTCTTGATGATCTCCTGCGATTTTCCGGCATCGTCCCAGAATCCGGGAACCGCCATGATCGACTCGATCTCCTGGACCGACTCGCGTTTGTCATCTATGTCAAAGAGACCCCCGGAGTTTGGCGATCCGCTCTTCACAGTCCTTCAGCCTGGCTACTTCTTCTCTGTACATGATTTACTCCTCGTAGGTGTATTGTTCCGTGCGCGCCAAGCCAGCAGCAACACGCCAACCGTCAGCAGCAGGCAGAGCATGGCGGGGGCGTCTCCGATTTCAAGGTACAGCGATTGTCCGCTGCCAGGTTCTATCTCTCCTGTACGATAACCTTCCACGAACAGTCCGGTCATCGTACTGATATATCCGTTTTTGTCAACAATTGCGGTTATGCCGGTATTGGCTGCCCTGATCAGTGGTGTGCGGGTTTCGACCGCCCGGAATACAGAGATCGACAGGTGCTGGTATGGCGCCGATGAACGTCCGAACCAGGCGTCGTTGGTGATCGCCACCAGTACCCGCGCCCCCGCCCTGACATATTCGCGGGCCAGTTCCGGGAAGATCACCTCATAGCAGACCTGAATGCCCACTTTCGCTATGCCGGCGTCCAGCGGCACGGCTTTTTCGCCCGGGGCAAAGTCGCCGATTCCGACCACGATCTTGTTGATGAAGGTCAGGACGCTCTCCAGCGGCACGTATTCGCCGAATGGTACCAGATGCAGCTTGTCGGCGCGCCCGGTCGTTTCACCGGCCGGTGATATCATGAAGGCGCTGTTCAGAAAGGTATTCCTGCCGTTGCGCAGTTCATGCGCCGGGCTGCCCAAAAGCAGATATGCGCCGGTCTCCCTGGCCAGTCCCCTGATGCGCTCGGCCTGTTGCGGTTCGTCCTGGAAGAAGAACGGAACAGCGCTCTCGGGCCAGACTATCAGATCGACGCCCCCTCTGGCTGCTTCGCGGGTCAGGCGTTCATACGTATCCACGGTGGAGTCCCGGAATTCGGGGCTCCACTTGATATCCTGCGGAATGTTTCCCTGGATCAGGGCCACGCGCATCGGCTTCCGAGCGGTGTGCAAGTCATTTTTTCGCAACTGGTCGAAGCCGTAGAAAAGCGTTGCGACCAGCAGCAGCAGCAGTACCATGGCGCTTTTTACCGGATAGGGTACACCCGCGCCGGATACGGCCCGCAGGGCGCGGTAAAGCACCACATTGGCCAGCACGATCAGCAGGGTAATGCCGTATACTCCGCCCAGGTCGGCGATTTGAATCAACGGCAGCGTGCGGAATTGTGAATGACCAAGCATGGCCCACGAGAAGCCGGAAAACAGGAAGGAACGGACAAAATCGAAGGCTACCCAGGCCACCGGCAGAGTGAAGGCGGCTTTTATTCCGGCGTTTTCTCCCAAGCGAGCTACGCCTGTGCTCAATCCATAAAACATGGCCAGCCAGAACACCAGTAGCAGGTAGACAGGCACGCTGACCGACCAGGGCAGGTGCCCGTAGCGGGTAAATACTATGTTGAGCCAGTACAGGATGATCGCGTAGGCGGTTACGCCGCAGGTGCAGCCAACCCTGAAGGCGGTTCGCGCATTACTCTCTTCCAAAGCGATCAACAGCGGAATCAACGCGATCCAGGCCAAAAACGAAAACCCCGGGGTGGGGAAGGAGAGGGCGATCAGCAGGCCGGATGCGATTGCAAGCAGGCCGCGCCGATCGAACAGTTCCATTAGCGTGGAAAAAAATGCCGGCGGTGTGGTCACTCGCGCCCCTGGTTATCGAACCCCGAACCGTTCAATCTGGTAATGGCGACTTTTTTGACCCGTCTGGGATCCGCATCCAGAATTTTCAGGTGCAAGCCGGCTCCTTCGATAGTGTCACCGATGGCCGGAATTTTGCCGGTCAGATAAAATACCAGGCCACCGACGGAATCGAATTTGTCGCATTCGATGCTGATGCCGAAATGTTCTTCCAGCTCTTCGACCGGCAGTCTGCCGTCGGCGGTGACGCTGTCGTCCGTATTGACAAACAGAAGCGACTCTTCACTGTCATATTCGTCCTGGATGTCGCCGACAATCTGCTCCAACAGATCTTCGATCGTGATCAGGCCGGATGTGCCGCCATATTCGTCGATGACAATTGCCAGGTGCACCCGTTTGCGCTTGAACTCCTGCAGCAGCTCCTCAAGGTTTTTTGATTCGGGTATAAAGTAGGGGGGGCGCATGATCGACCGCACCGATACGCTGTCTTCGGGGTTGCCCCAGTATTTCAGCAGATCCTTGGCATACAGCAGGCCGATCACATTGTCGATGGTCTGCTCGTAGACCGGAATCCGGGAATGGCCGCAGTCGATGATCGTGTCCAGCAGTTCGCGGACGGTGGCCTCCACCGTAACGCAGGCCATTTCTGTGCGCGGCACCATCACTTCACGGACTATGGTCGTCCTGAGCGAAAAGATCGAGCGGAGCATTTCGCTCTCTTCTTCGTTTACCAGCCCTTCCTCTTCCGAGGCTTCTATAAAATCGTAGATCTCTTCTTCGGTGGTCTTTTTACGTCCGGATACAAAACGGCTCAGCCGTTCGATAATCCCGGACTTCCTACTGTTGCCTTCTTCCACTTCCGGTTCCTCCTGGGTGATTAAGCAAATTTTTTAAATAGCAACAGAACGACGGTTGTGATGCCGCTGCCGACACATGCTCCGATAACCACGTCGCGCAGGCTGTGGATTCTCATCAGCAGTCGCGAGTGGCTGACCATCGCGGCCAGCGAGATCGAAAGCAGCGAAATCAGCGGATCCCTGGTGTTGAGCGAGACCGCAGTCGCGATCGAAAAGGCCACCGCAGCATGACCGCTGGGCAAGCCGCCGTGAAGCGGGGTGCCGGTGCCGCTCAGGCTTTTGAGCATTATTACGACTATGATTACGATCAGTACCGATACCAGCGTACCCAGATCCGATGGTGTGCCCATCATTGAGAGAACCCTTCCGTAGTGTGGCAGTACGTATTTGGACAGGATCAGGTATCCCATGATCGCTGCGCCGCAGGCCGCTATCAGCACCGCCCCGGCCGCTGTGTCCTTTGCAATCTTGGCCAGGGGGTGGAATTCGGGCGAAACCAGGTCCACAACCGCCTCAACCGAGGTGTTCAGCATCTCGGCGCAGAGTACGAACAGGATCGAAAGGGCCAGTAGCGCGAATTCCAGCGGGTTTACCCGCAAAAAAAGCGACAGCAGCAGAACCAGGCAAGCCGCAACGAAGTGATTGCGCATGTGCTTTTCTGTGCGGGCGGCATGCAGGATGCCGGAGATGGCGCAGTTGGCCGAATCTATGAACCGGTCGGGTTTAACAACCCTTCCTTCTTCAGAATCCTGAATAGCTGCTGCTCCTTCCGCTGCATTTTTTGGGCTTCAGCGTCGCCGCTCCGTTCATGGTCGTAGCCGCACAAATGAAGGATACCATGCAGAAGCAGGAATGACAGGCGTTCAAAAAAAACGATCCCGCCTTCGTCGGCTTCCCTGGCGGCGGTGTCGGCCGAGATGACCACATCCCCCAGCGTCAGCGGATTTACGCCGGAACAGTCCCCTTCCTGCAGTGAGAATGAAATCACGTTGGTGGGGCGATCCTTGTCCAGATAATCGCGGTTGATGATTCGTATCGAACGGTCGCCGACAATCGAGATGGACAGTTCGGTTCCCTCAGGACATTCCAAGGCGCTTAAGATTCTCTCCGCTACCTTTTTTAACCGGCGGTTCTCGAAGCGATGGCGTCTCTGGCGATTGTTCATCAGTATCGGCATTGTTGGAATCTCCGTTTACGCGGTTGCTAATGTCGTGGGCTTCAACTTTCCGAACGCTCCCCCCCCCTTTGTGGACCGGATCCGGATAATCGATGCGGTGGTGGAAGATGCCGTTCAGTATGCGGTTGAAGCTTTTGGCTATTTCGTGCAGGTTCTTGAGGGTGAGTTCGCATTCGTCCAGCTGTCCGTCAATAAAGACGTTGTTGATGAGTTTCTGGACCATGCCCTGGATGCGGTCCGGCGTCGGGTTGACCAGTGTGCGGGAGGCGGCTTCGACACAGTCGGCCAGCATCACGATCCCGGCCTCGCGTGTTTGCGGTTTTGGGCCAGGATAGCGGAAATCCTTTTCATCTATCTGGTTGCCGCTGATTTCGGCCTGGGCCTTGGCCCGCTCATAGAAGAACTTGATCAACCCGGTGCCGTGGTGCTGGCGGATGATGTCGATTATCTGCTGCCCGATCCGTTTCTCACGGGCCAATTCGGCGCCCTCCTTGATGTGGGAAATCAGGATCAGCGCGCTCATGCTCGGCGCCAGCTTGTCGTGGCGGTTCTCTTCACCACCCTGGTTTTCTATGAAATAGTGTGCTTTGGACGCCTTGCCGATATCGTGGTAATAGGCCGCCACCCTGGCCAGCAGCGGATTGGCGTTGATCGATTCGGCGGCCGCTTCCACCAGGTTACCGACCACGACGCTGTGGTGATAGGTGCCTGGAGCTTTGATCATCAGTTCACGCAGGACCGGCGAGTTCAGGTTAGCCAGTTCCAACAGCTTGATGTCGGTAGTGTATTGAAAGAGAGTTTCTATCACCGGGACAAATCCGGATACCAGGCCGGCGCTGATGATGCCGCTCAGTACGGCAAAGAAAGCCACGTAGACTGTCTGGGTGGTGAAGATTGCGTTGTTGAATGTCTGGAAGGACAGCGCCATGGCCAGGTTTACTACCGTAACCTTCAGTCCGGCGGCGTAAATAGTGCCGCGACTGGTGCAGTGCCGGACACCGTGGGCTCCGACGATGCTTCCCAGCAGCGAGTAGATCACTACCAGCATGTTGTTTTCAAACATGATGCCCAAAAGTGGAGCCAGCGCCGCGCAATATACCAGCGCGACTTCCGAGTTGATGAAGATCCGCACAATCATAGCCCCGGCCGCAAACGGGAACAGATAGAAGTAGTTGGTGGTTTCGATCGATGGGAATACCGGTCCTATGTTGTGGCTGATCAGCAGGGATGTCTTGCAGCTGAGAAAACTGCCGGTGATGAGCAATGAAATGATCAGAATATCCTTGTTGCTGGGATTGAACTTGCGGATGTTCTTGCAGGCAAAGCGATAGGGGAAGTAGAACAGCACGATAATCAGGGAGAATGTTCCGATTGCGGTTAACAGGCGGTTTCCGCTCTGTTGCTCTCCGAAGATTGCCTGGAGTTTATGGGCCTGTTCGGGGGTGATCCGTTCTCCGACACGGACGATCATTTCCCCCTTCTGCAGCTTGAAGAGCACCGGGCGTACTGTTTCCATGGCCGTCTTGACACGTGCTTCGGATGCTTCGCGGTTATAGAAAAGATTGGGAAGCAGAATCCGGGAGATGACCGCCGATATCAGCTCATTGTCGGAAGCATCTCCGAGGCCGTTGTAACGCCATTGGCGGACCATGACGCGGGCGTCTCCAATGTCGGTGAAGCTGGTGGTCATGTCACCGCCGCCGATTGTGTGGCCATTGTTGTCGGCAATTTCCACGCCGCGGCGGGCATCATTTTGAAAAACCTTGCCGTCCAGAACAATTCTGCGTTGATAAAGGTCATTCAACAATGTTGATGCACTGGCCAGAAAAGCCTTGGTGGACTTGATCCGGGTCAAGGCCTGAATTTCCGGCTCCTTGAGTTCTGTCTCCAATATCGGCACCAGAAGTTTTTGCCAGTCAGCCGGTTTCATTTCGGTCTGTCTGGGCCGATCGGCCCTGATCGCAGTCAGAGACTGTTCCAGCTTCTCATAGACATTCGTTTGCACGCGATCATTCAGGTTGTAGACCACCGCCGCGCCGTTACCGGCTTCTTTTCGGCGTTGTTCGGTCAGAGCCCGGTCTTCGACCAGCTGATCCTGTGTGGCGCGAATATCCGAGGTGGCTATATCGCCGGTTTTGTACGAGATCGTTGAGAGGTGCTGGCTGGGGAGAATTGTCAGGGTCAAGAACAGCGCCGTCGTTGCCAGCAGAATAAAGCGGTTGCGGCGGGCAGTCTCCGGATTGGAAAACCTCCTGATAATTGAATCCAGGAGGTTTGATCCGAGTTTGCCCAGATAAGACAGGGTGTTTTGATTGTGGTTGTTGCTTGATTGTTCAGGCATATATGAGTGTGCCGGATGCTGTGTAAGTGTTTGAAATAGATTTAGATATAGACGTATAGTCCATATAGTGGAACGTGTCAATAGAACTGTGTATCACAGTGGCGGGAAGCACTTGGCGTCATCCGCGCGGGTGAATCTGCTGGTGCAGCCGCTTCAGCCGATCCCTGGTGACATGTGTGTAGATCTGGGTGGTGGCCAGGTCGGCATGTCCCAGCATGATCTGAACACTGCGCAGATCGGCGCCGTTTTCCAGCAGATGTGTGGCAAATGAGTGACGAAGGGTGTGCGGCGAGATATTCTTGCGGATACCGGCCGAAAGAGTCCGCTTTTTGATGATGTTCCAGAAGGCCTGACGGCTCATCGCTTCACGCAGCCGAGAAAGGAAGAGGTACGGGTTGCGCCCCAATGGATCCTGGAGTTGGCGGATATTCAGGAGATATGTCGAAACCTGCCGGGAGGCCGACTCGCCGATCGGAACCAGCCGCTCCTTGTTGCCCTTGCCGAGCGTCATCAGGTAACCGGACTGCAGGTTGACCTCGCGCAGTTTCAGGTTTACCAGTTCGGAGACCCGTAATCCTGTGGCGTAGAGCAGTTCCAGCATCGCCAGGTCGCGCACATCCTCGGCTCTTTTTCCATTACAGGATGCAAACAGGGCATCCACCTCGGCAACGGTCAGAAATTGCGGCAGTTTGTTAAGCGAACGCGGCGCTTCGATGATCGAGGCCGGGTTATTGTCAGCATAGTTTTCTACCATCAGGAATTTATGAAACATGCGGATAGCCGACAGGCAGCGCGCACGGCTGCGGGCGCCAATGCCCATGGTTTTCAGCACGCCGATAAACGATGCCACATTCAGCGAACCCACTTCCGCCGGAGCATGCAACCCCTCTTTCTCAAGAAAATCCAGATAGCGGGCCAGATCCCGGCTGTAAGCATTGCGGGTGTTGTCCGACAGCCCTTTTTCAACGGCCATATAGCTCATGAACAGGTCCAGGTAGTCGTTCAAGGAACTCAATCCTTTCAGATGAATTACATGCTGCTGAATCGGATGTCGATAATACCATGATCCACGAAACTTTTCTCTGATATATATTTAAGTCCAGTCCAGGCCAGGCCGAAGCCGCCGGTCGCCACGCTCCATGCAGTAGTATGTGCTTAAAATGTAAGCCCTTGACTTGCATATGAAATGGTTCTAACGTTAAACGTGGACAACGACAATGGAGGCACCGCAACTTTCAACTGATCGAACTGGTGGTATTATATACGATAAATGATCTGGTACTACTACTTCAGGAGGGGAACCATGCTTGCCAGCTTAAAACCGAAGCAGAGGCATAATGGGAATATTCTGAAATATGTTCCATTCTTTTCCACGCTTACGCCGGAATCACTCGCGGAGGTGGAACGGATCATCGTAAAGAAACGCTATGCAAAAGACCAGGTGGTGCTTTTTGAAGAAGAAACAACCAGTTACATGTATATTGTCTATACCGGCAAGGTGCGGGTTGTGCAACTGAATGAAGAAGGTCGCGAACAGATCATCACCATCCACAAGAAAAACGAATTTTTCGGCGAAATGTCGCTTCTTGACGGCAAAACTGCTCCGGCGACGGTAATTGCACATGAAGAGTCCGTTATCGGACTGCTTTCTAAGAACGACTTTGATCGTCATCTGCTCAGCCAGGAAGAGGTCCGGCAGAAGATCCTCGGTCTCCTCTGTGAACGTCTGCGGGATTCGTGGGCGATGATAAAGATTCTCAGCTTTGATAATGCCGAACAGAGGGTGATGGCGGTTTTAAGCAGGCTGCATGAGTTGTACGGGGTTGCGGATGACAGGGGATCGCTTATTAATGTGCGACTGACGCATCAGCAGATGGCCAGCTATGCGTCAGTCGCGCGTGAAACGGTTACAAGGGTGTTGAGCCGATTGGAAAAGGAGGCCGCAATTCTTGTTCTGGAAGGCAAGACCATACTCCTTACCAAGGCCTTTTATGCCAAATTCAAGGGGGTCGCCTGACCCGTCATATTATCTTGCCGGTGATCTTTGCGAGAATAACTATAACATCATTGACGTTGATTTTTCCGTCGGGGACCGAACTGCCGTTGATGTAGGGTGCTACGTCAAGAAGAGTTCTTTCCGAGTCAGTAGGAATTGTCCTTCCTACGGCGATCTGAAGCGCCAGCATTGCATCGGTAATTGTAAAGGCGACGGGTGGAGGCACGTTGGATATGCTGATCAGGATTTCTCCCGACTGCCCAATGTTTCCTGCCGCGTCATAGGCCTTGGCCGCTATGCTGTGAGTGCCGTCCGCAATTGTTAATGTATCAAGCAGGTAGCCGTAATAATCGCCATTGCTGGTTGCCTTGAGAATTCCGTCCAGATAAAATTCCACTTTGCTGATTCCGACGTTATCGCTGGCCGATGCGCTGATCGATACGGTCCCGCTGAGTGTGCCGCTGTTGGCCGGCAGCACTATCGAAACCGCCGGTGCGCTGGTGTCGTTGAATACTGTTACAATACTGTCGGCTGACACGCCGATGTTGCCGGCCGCGTCGTAGGCCTTGGCCGAGATGATGTGGCTGCCGTTGGTGGTAGTCAGTGTGTCGAGCGGGTAGCTGTAAAGATCGCCATTGCTGGTTGCCTTGAGAATTCCGTCCAGATAAAATTCCACTTTGCTGATTCCGACGTTGTCGCTGGCCGATGCGCTGATCGATACGGTCCCGCTGAGTGTGTCGTTGTTGGCCGGGAGCACGATCGAAACCGTAGGTGCGCTGGTGTCGTTGAATACCGTTACAATGTTGTCGGCTGACACGCCGACGTTGCCGGCCGCATCAAACGCTTTGGCGGCAATGGTGTACTGGCCGTTGGGTATCGATGTCGTGTCCCATGCGTACTGATAAGGAATTGTGTTGACGGCCGCGCCCATCACGTTGTTGATATAAAATTCGACTCTGGTGACAGCCACATCATCCGCTGCACTGCAGGAAACGGTAACAGATCCGCTTGCACTGCCCGTAACCGGAACTGAACAGGAAACCGTCGGAGGAGTCAGTTCGCTGACTACATTTAGCGAGATTGTAGTTGTCCCGATATTGCCGGCCGCATCGTAGGCTTTGGCGGTAATCGAATATGCTCCAGGCAGAAGAGTTTTAGTGTCCAGGGAAAACTGGTAAGGTTCCGCGGTCACGGTTGAATGGAGTACACCGTCAACTAATAATTCGACTTTATCGACACCGACGTTATCCGTTGCGCTTGCGCTGATTAGGACCGTGTCGCTGACTCTTGCATTGTTGCCGGGACTGGAGATGGAAACTGACGGGGGCACTGATTCTAGGACTGTTACGATATTGGAATAGGAACTCTCGATGCTGCTGGTGTTATAGGCCGTGACTGCAAATGAATAATTCTTGGCCGGGTCCAGGCCAGCTATCGTTGCAATGGTCTGATT
>MGZK01000115.1 GCA_001802125.1 Geobacteraceae bacterium GWC2_55_20 | reverse complement strand
CTCATCGACGATGTGTTTGGAGAAGTCGTCCTTGCCTTGGACATGAAATGCACCGGGGATCACCCACTCAACGTCATCGGTCAGGCAGGACAAAATCTGCGGACAATCCGTTCTCCTGAAGCCATCCATATAGGCCTCAATCGTTCTCTTGTTCGGTGTCATGCGAATCCTCCGATAAGGCCATCAGGTGTCGCGTACGGGCTTCGCCTCAGCACCAGATGGTTGAACGTTGCTTACAATTTCTGGAAGCATCAGCTTATTCCGTATATTTCACCCTGATTTTATTTTCTTCAACGCGTGGAATAACTTGTGGATCATCAGATATTTTCTTGAAGCCAATTACAGTTCCTTTTTTGTCTGTTATTTCCATAAAGTTAGGGGAGCGAAAAACAATTTTGCCTTCCAGTTGCTTGGCTCCATTCGATCTATAAATTGTAACGACTCCGTCCTTGACTTCGTATGATCTCAATTCAACATCGGTCATCTCTGTACTATCAGGTGCTGTATTATGATAATGGCCATCTTGGGTGTAAATATCTTTCTTGTTAGTAATTTCTACTGGAGGAGGTTGCGAGCTCTTACCGAGCTGAAGTTCCGCTAATTCCCATACTCCAACTATCGGCGATTGTGCAAAAGCACAGGGAATCATGAAGAAGGTTGAAAATGCGATGGTTACCAATATAATAAGTTTTTTCATGATTTAATCCTTTTCAGCTCAACGTGGTGAGTGTTGACCCGTTGGCTTCTAAACGGGTCTAACCATAAGGTTGGGCATCACCTGATGCCTTCACTATTGAATTTACGAATCAATGATCCATCGTGTGCAGAAACATCAAAGTTCAAAAACTTTATTCGCAGTCCGTCGTCAGCGATAATTTGCGAAAACTTCCAGATGAGGATGTCCTGTTTTTCGTCGTAATCGATTCCCGGCGAATCATCATTCACCTTGTTTTTCCTGTAATTTATCCTTAGACCGTTTGTTATTGCAGTTTTCTCAGCTTTCGTAAGTGGGATAATGCGGAGTTTCTCTGGAGAGTTGCTAAATTGGGGAAGATTTATTTCTTTGATAATACTTCCATCAGAACGAAGCAAAATCTGTGCAGTATACGAAGCAACTCCTACTTCTGGCCTTTTAAATTCAAAATGTAGATCATATGTGTGTATTTCCCACCTAAAATTTTTCGCGTTAGGATTCTTCCGATAAACCTGCTTAATGTCTACAACTTGTCCACCCGCAAATGTCATTGAGTTATAAAATGTTTCTCCAAGTCGATTCTTTAAGTGCTTTGTTACGCAATCTCGTATGTTCTTTGGAAGTTCATTTAAGCTCTTCGGATTTTTCGGCTCATAGTCTGTGAAATGAATCCAAGACGGTCTCTTGATAACGGGAATCTCTCCTGCTTCCGCCTGCGAGATCGCGATGGCAACAAAAATTAATACGCATATTACCGTTCGGAACATTTCTTGTCCTCTAATCGCCCAACATCTTATTGAGCGTTTCACGCGCACGCGCGAGTGAAACGCTCATCCACCCAAACGGAACAATTCATCCAGCAGAGTCGATAAGGCTTCCCAACTATTCTTCCTTCAGCGCCGATTGGCACAGATCACATCCTTTACCGCCGTCACCACGTCCCGTGCATCCTCATCGGTCATCTTGGGGAAGAGCGGCAGGGACAGTATCCGCTGCGAGGCGTAGCTGGCGTTCGGCAATGCCTCGTCCGCGACCGGCATGTGCTCGCGGTACCAGGCGTGGTGGTGGATGGCCTTGTAATGCAGGCCGCTGCCGATGTTGTGCTTCTTCAGCTCTTCCATGAAACGGTCGCGGTCGATATTCAGCTTTTCGATCCTGACTAGCGGGGTGTAGAGGTGCCAGGCGTGGCGCTGCTGATAGGGCGCATAGGCTGGCAGGGCCAGCTCGGGCAGGTCGGAGAATTCGCGGTTGTAGAACTCGGCAATTTCCTTCCTGCGGTCGATGAAGCCGTCCAGCCGGGGCAGCTGATGGATGCCGATGGCGGCCTGGATATCCATCATGTTGTATTTGAAACCGGGCATCATGATGTCGTAGTTGGGCGTGCCGCTGGCGGCAAAACGCTTCCAGGCCTCGCGGTTCATACCGTGGAATTTCATCAGCGAGATCTCTTCGGCCAGGTTCTCATCGGCGGTGCAGACCATGCCCCCCTCGCCGGTGGTGATGTTCTTGTTGGGGTGGAACGAGAAGATCGAGATCGAATTCAGCGAGCCGATGCGCTGCCCCTTGTATTCGGTCCCGACCGCGTGGGCGGCGTCCTCGATCACGGTCAGCCCGTGTTCTCTGGCGATGGCGAAGAGCGGGTCCATGTCGCAGGACTGGCCGGCGAAGTGCACCGGGATGACGGCCCTGGTACGGGGGGTGATCTTCTCGCGGACCCGCTCGACGTCGATGTTGAGCGTGCCCGGCTCGATGTCCGCCAGGACCGGCGTGCCGCCGCAGAGGATGATCATGCTGACGGTCGAGGCGAAGGTCATGGGGGTCGTGATAATCTCGTCCCCCTCCTTGATGCCCAGCGCCAGCAGTGTCAGGTGTAGTCCGGCGGTGGCCGATGTGAGCGGCACGGCATAGGGCGCGCCGACATAGGCCTTGAAGGCCTCCTCGAAGCGCTTGACCTTGGGGCCGGTGGTGATCCAGCCCGAACGAAGCGAGTCAACCACCTCGTTGATTTCGGCGTCCTCCAGGGTGGGGGTTGAAAAGGGGAGAAAGGTGGTGCGCATATGTTTTATGACTCCTTGAAAAAAGTTGTATTTATAGGTTCATATCCTTGATCATTCTGTCTAAATTCTTCCTTCTTCGATCCTTTGTTTATAAAATTCAACAGTATTGACGGCATTTGGCATTTTTTCGCCATCCTTTAAGCTCAAAAAGATTGCTCTGTTAGTAATGGCTGGCTCGTATGTTGGGTCTATTTCTAATGCTTTGTCATATGCGGATAAAGCTTCCTGTTTTTTCCCAAGAAATGAGTAGCATAACCCGAGATTGCCGTAGGATTGAGCATGGTTTTTATTCGATTCACAAACTTTCAGGAAACCAGAAATTGCATCCTCATATTCCCCGTTCAGCATTTTCAAAAAAGCTCTATCAAATCGATCCATTTCCTGGAGATAAAGGTCAAGTGATAATCCGGTGTCGCGATATATTGATTCGCCCATGCTTTTAAGAAAGTCACGAGCGGACTTTACAAAACTGTCTTCACTTTCTCCAAACGCTACTACATTTTTAAAAGATCTAATGGCATCTCCAATATCCAGCAAAATCTTGTGAGAAACGCCTTTATTAAACCATGCTTCAGTGAAGTATGGAAATATTTCCAGGCATTTATCAAAATAGGCAATTGATCCGGAGTGGTTACCTTTTATGGCCTGAACCGTTCCCATGCCATATTGGACTATGTAAAAGCCCGGGTGTCTGTGGATGAGATCGCCAAGCAGCTCTTCCCCCTTTGCGATATTGCCGTTTTCCACAAACGTTAGTGCTTTGTCAACTTCACAGTCGATCTTTGGATCGACTGCGGCAATAAAATCACGAAACTGTCGATTTTTCATTTTTTCAATGCCATATCTCTCAGCTGCTGCATAGTGTGCACATCCGCTGCAATCTGAACTCCTTGTATCAGCACAACAACTAGGGCAAACAAGAGCTTCCTTCTTGATTTTGCATGGTCGTTTACCCTTCACTGACAGGCAAATCACACACTTTGCTTTCATTGTCTCAAATGTCTCCTTTGGTAGTGTTGACCATATATTGTCTGTTTTCCCTGCTTACCCCTCATATGCGCAAACCCCGCAACGGGGTGAATTAACGATCGGCAAAAGGAACTCTGTTTCACATTCATGGCTATCCGCGCATTTGTCGCACAAATAGCTCATTGTGGGCGATTCACAAAATATTAAGAGACCTTCACGCCGCCAATTCACCCTCACCAAACATATCCGGCTGCGTCAACTTCACGCCCCGCTCAAACCCCGGCAAAAGCTCCGCGATTAGCGATGCATCCACATTGGCCAGCTCCTTTGGTTCCAGCTTGTGCAGTCCGCCGCCATAAACCCTGCCTTCATCAAGAAGCTGCTCTGGCGTAATGGTATTCAATTCCTGCCAGACCCGTCTAATCAGTCCCGGGTCGCGAGCCATGTAACGCATCAGTAGCGGGGTTGGATACATTGCCAGATAAACATTGGCGACGGTCGCCTGTGAGTTGTTCAGAATGAACCGGAAGGGACGGCCGCTCCTGGCGTCACCTCGCCCGAGATAGGTGCAGACGATGGGGGCGGGTGGCCGGTTTTCCTGAACATACCAGGGAGAACGATGGCTGCAGATATAGCCCTCGTGAACCCTCCGGGTTTTTCCGTCTTCCAGATATGCCCATAAGGTTGGAAAACGGCTTCTGATATCGTCTTCGCCCAAATGAGTATCCAGAAAAAAGAGTCGCCGTCCGACCTGCGGATTGCCGTCCTTGTCGGAAGAAACCTCGTCTTCGGGCAGATAGCGCGGGCTCGGCAGGATAGGGCGAAAAAGTTCCCGCGGCAAGCCACGTTTTGTGATGTTCTCTTCATCAAGAATGAAAAAACCGTTGTCTCCGGTGGCGATGCCGCGTGTGATTCTGAAGAAGTCCGCGATAGTCGGTACAACCTTGCGACCCCGGATTTCCGAAACGGGGAAACGAGTCCATTTGGTCTCACGGGCCAGGGCTTTGGCCGGTATCTGCCGCGAGATTTTCGGGGCGGAGAGGGCGCCGCCGAAGCTGAACGTCACACAGTGGTCCGCCGGTGGCGGCGTGTTGCGGAACAAGACAACGCTGGACGATACCAGGGCGTCGGCAAACTGCACGTCGTTGGGATCAAATCGATGAATGTGCAGCAGCGTGACGCGTTGTAGAAGATACTGTTTCACCACCTGCCCGTAATTTACATCCATGAATTCACTCGGGATCAGCCACCCCGCAACGCCGCCTTCCGCCATCCAGGCATGGGCCAGGCCAAGGAAATGGCAGTAGAGTCCGGCCAGTCCGCTCAGTTTCATACCGCTCGTTTTGAAGCTGCGCAGAAACAGGCGTTCTTTATCGCCGGACTGGATATGGTGGTGACGAACGTATGGTGGATTGCAGATTACAAGGTTGAATCGAGTAGACGGCTCCTCATGCGTGAAATCGGAGATTTTCAAGGTGAGGTTGGAATGCTGCCAGATCAGGCCGGCGGGCTGGCCGTAGAACGGGTCGATCTCAAAGCCCGCCGCTTCGGCGATCCGTTGCCGTGGAAAGGTGTTGAGCAGCGCAGAATAGAAGGCGCCGGTGCCGATGGCCGGGTCGAGAAAATGCACCTGCTCCCTGGGCGACAATAGTGTGGCGGCATACTCCAGGATATCACGGGCAAGAGCTGTCGGCGTTGCGAACTGACCGAGGCGGTTCCTTTCGGCCTGCGTCTTTCGGCTGTCGAGATCCGCCTGGAGCGCGAGGCGCTGTTGTTCCATTATGTCTGCGGAGTGGGTCATTGTTCAGATTCCGAAAAAAGCCAGGTCGTCGATGCGGTGTTCCCATACCCAGTCTATGCCCTCGGCGGCTTCATATCCAAGATAACCACTGTCGAAGTAGCCGCACAGAAAAAGGTTGAATTGCACTTTCTTGCCGTAGGCGCTGCGCAGTTGCGACATTTTTACAGCTTCTTCCTTGCGGCGCTTGTTCGTGTTGGTAAAGTCGCCGGCTGATTTGGCCTCAAAGAAGGCCGGCAGTTGCCTGGCTTTTGCGTTCTTCGGCATGATGACCGCATCAATCGGGATGTTTACACTTATTACCCCGTTGTCAAGTTTTACCGGTACGTTCATACGAAAGCTGAAGGTTCCGGGCGGCATCGCGTCAAAACGGGTGCCGTCGCCGGAAGGAAGCTGGGAGTAACCGCGCGCTTCCAGCCAAACCTTTATCGCGGCCAACTGGCGCTTTTCCTGGGCATTTCGGATGATCGGGTTGGCAACCGAGCCGCAGAGCCGGTCGGCAACGATAGTGGCGGCTCGGTGAATTTCGGCGGTTGTGGGCGATTCTTTTTTCCCGAGCCAGACGAAAATGTCCGGATCGGCCATTTTTTCTATGATTGCCCCGATTTTAGCGAGCTCTTGATCAATGCCAGCGGCAGTCATCCGTACCGGAAGTTGTTTTTCGATCTCCATGCGTTTAACCATGCTGGCCGATACACCGGCCAGGCCAATCAACCGGTCAACGGCAAGCGGCGGGCAGGTGGACATGCGTAGTGTCGGGAGAATTTCCGGGTTGTTGCGAAAGATGGCCGGGTTGACTTTGGTCAGGTAACTGGTCGAGACAAGAGCAGCTTCAACATCCATGGCCGTCCGAATGCGAGTTTCGCGGAAGGCAACGGGGGCAAAGCTCATGAACCATTCGTTGTACATGTCCACTGATAGAGCAATATCGCTTTTCCATTGATGTGGTTTGTTGCTGTTTACTGGCATGCGGTCTCCGGATAGTATATCACTAAGCTCTGTTCTATCATTTTATATAGCGGAATCGCAGGTTGGGGATTTGCCTTTATAACTCCAGCAGGCCGGCAAGCTCAACCAGAGGTAACACTTCCACTCCTTCGGCCAGGGAATAACGTTGAATTCCGGGATAAATTACAACCAAACGGTCGAGTTCCAGGTCCGAAAGGGCTGTTCGCATGGACGGAGTCAAGCGCGGGGCGTCGGAGCGCTTACACTCGATACCGATGCGAAGCCCGTTTTTCACCAGCAGCAGATCAAGTTCCGCGCCATTATGAGTGGCCCAGAAATATGCTTCGTCAGGGGAAACAACCCGTATCGCTTCCTCTATGGCATATCCTTCCCATGATGCACCGCAGGCAGGATGATTCAGCAATTCGCGGTCTCCGCGGATACCGAGCAGGTAGTGCAACACCCCGGTGTCACGGAAATATATCTTGGGGGACTTGACCTGCCGTTTTTTCAAATTGGCATGCCAGGGCTGAAGCTGACGCACCATGAACACTCCTTCGAGCAGATCAAGGTAGCGTCTGACCGTTGGTTCACTGACACCGAGAGAACGTGCCGGAGGCGCGGCATTCCATATCTGACCGTGACAATGGGCCAGCATGGTCCAGAAACGGATGAGCATGGCAGAGGGAACTCCGACACCGAGCTGTGGGATATCCCGCTCGACAAGGGTAAGGGTAAAACTCTTGAGCCAGGCAAAGCTGTCATGATCCGATGTTGCCAGATACGAACAGGGGAAGCCCCCACGAAGCCAGTGGCATGATTGTTGTTCGATCCCTACTTCAGCGAGTGAAAAACCGGACATCGAGACAATTTCCATTCGACCGGCCAGTGATTCGGATGACTGTCGCAGCAGTTCGGGGGCGGCGCTTCCCAGGATAAGGAAGCGCGCCGGCAGCGGCAGGCGGTCGGCCAGCACCCTCAACACAGGAAATAATTCCGGTCGGCGCTGGACTTCGTCAATAACCACAAGGCCAGTAAGCGGGGCAAGGGCGGTCATTGGTTCTTCCAGTCGCGCCAGTGAAACCGGATCCTCCAGATCGAAGTAGTTTGCTGAATCGCTTGGTACAAACTGCCTGGCAAGTGTAGTCTTGCCGCACTGGCGCGGGCCGATCATGAGAGTAATTCTGCTGCGTGAAAGGGCAGTTTCAAGCAGTGTTTTTGAATGAGTTCTGGCGATCATAATGTTAAAATACCATGAAAATCGAAAATATCAATTTCAATATACGTTATATATTTGGATCTCGCCAGCATGGCCTAATTTTTCTTTCAACAAATGTCATATCTATCAGCGGTTGCTGATCAGCATCCGTCGCCCCGATTCCATCGCAATGTGTGCCTGCGGTTTCAACAGCGGAGCGAGAGCTTCGAGCTCCCGCTTTTTAAGTATCAGCAGTACATGCTCCGGTCCGCTCCAGAGCCGCAGCAGCGCTTGCTGGTCCGGGAACCAGGCCGATTGATCCCCCTGCTTGCTGCCGAAGGTCAGCTCATCCGGGTTGCCGGTCACCAGCACCCTGCGTCCGGTATACCAGGAGACCGCCTGCATCGGGCCGACGGTGACGATGCGGCTTTCCGGTCTGGCCAGTTCACGGACTTTCATTGCCAGGTCGCGCGGCGATTCGCTGCTGGCTATATTACCCATGATCATGTGCGGAACCAGGATTTCGAGCAGGAAAGAGGCCAGGCAGAGCACGATCACGATCCGCATCGGATCCTTTCCGGCCGAGAACAGCAGCACTGCTCCCTGCAGCAGGAACAGCGCGCCGATCGCCAGCCCGGCCGCACTTGAGACTACCGGGGCATATGTGACGAACTGCTTCAGCGGCGCCGCCAGGGAGGGAATCAGCGCGGTTATGGCAGCCGCCACCTGAGACAGGTTGGAGTAGCCGATGGCCCCGCAGCCGAGCAGCAACAGGATGGAACCCAGCATGAGCGCTGCCAGCTTGATCTCGCGTCCGCGCCCCTCCAGCAGGGAGCAGAACCGTTCGGAAATCATTATGGCCAGCGGCGGGAAGATGGGCAGCAGGTAGGGCACCAGCTTGGAGTTGGATTTGGAGAAAAACAGGAAGATCAGCACGCTCCAGATCAGCAGGAACAGCCCCGGCAACCCATCGTGATGGCGGTTGCGCCAGGCGCGTCCCAGCGCTCCCGGAATGAAGAACGACCAGGGCAGCATGGTGCCGGCCAGCACCGGTATGAAAAACCAGACCGGTTGGGAACGGCCGTGAACCGTGCTGGTAAAACGCTCGAAGTGTTCATGGATAAAGAAAAACCGGGCAAACTCGGGGTTGCTGAGCGAGACGGCGACGAACCATGGCGCCGTCACCGCCAGGAACAGCAACATTCCGCTTAAGAGGCGCATCCGTTTCAGTGTGCGCCACTCATGCCCCAGCAGCATGTAGAAAAAGATTATACCGGCCGGGAAAACGAATCCGATCAGCCCCTTGGCCAGCACCGCCAATGCGGAAAACAGGTAGAACAGGTGCCAGGGAAGCGAGCTGTCCCGATGCTTCTCCCGCGATGCGGCCACGATGAATGAACCCAGCGCAGCCGTCAGGCAGAAGGTCAGCAGCATGTCTGTCAGGATGATGCGCGACTGCAGCACGAAGCCGGCCGAGGTCGCCAGGATCAGCGCTGAAATCAGCGCAATGCGGCGATCGTAGAGGCGGCGGGCGATGACGTAGGTTGCCAGCACCGTCGCCAGGCCGCTCAGCGCCGACGGCAGGCGGGCCGCGAATTCGTTCAGACCGAACAGTTTCATCGAGGCCGCGTTCAGCCAGTACAACAGCGGCGGTTTTTCGAAGTAGTGCACGTAATTCAGGGTCGGCGTGATGAAGTCCCAGCGCTCCAGCATTTCACGCGGGATTTCGGCGTAGCGCCCCTCATCCGGGTCGATCAGCGGCAGCGAACCCAGAAATTGCAGGAAGGGGATGCCCAGCACGATCATGATCAGCAGCATGTCTCGCAGCCAGCCGTCATGGCCGCTCTTGGAGTAGACCTTGAGATCCCTCATGCCGTTCCCTCCTTCTCACGGCGGAGCAGGTCGCCGGCCGCCACCGGGAACGGCAGCTTCAGCAGCATGCGCTGGTTCGGGTTGGCAACTGCGGCGGTTTCCAGCGCGCCGCGTTCTGTCAGTATTGAGAAAGGAGGCATGTCGAACGATTCGGCCCTCATGCCGGGGCCGATCAGCTCCAGCCGGTCGCCGTTCCGGATCCGGTTGCGGACGCCGACCAGGATCGTTCCGTCCGTGCGGAGCTCATCGACCACGCCCACGAATTCGTGGCTGCGGATGTAGGCCGACAGGTATTCCTGGCCGACGTTGCGCGGTTCGCCGAACAAAAAGCCGGTGGTGTAGCCGCGGTGGCTCAGTTTGGTCAACTCCTCCATCCATTCCGGCCGGCAGCTCCAGCCGGAGGGGTCCATGCAGTATTCGTCCAGCGCCTGGCGGTAGACGCGCAGCACCGAGGCGACATAGTTGATGCCCTTCATGCGCCCCTCGATCTTGAGCGAGCTGACGCCGCTTTCGACCAGGGCCGGAATCTGTTCCAGCAGGCAGAGGTCGCGGGAGTTGAAGATAAAAGTGCCGTTTTCGTCCTCCACTACCGGGAAGTATTCGCCGGGGCGGGATTCCTCCACCAGGTGGTAGCTCCAGCGGCAGGGATGGGTGCATTCGCCCTGGTTGGCGTCCCGGCCGGTGAGCATGCTGGAGATCAGGCAGCGGCCGGAGTAGGAGATGCAGAGCGCGCCATGTACGAAGGCCTCAAATTCCATCCCCGGAACCGCTTTCACCGTCTCGCGGATGTTGTCCAGGCTCATTTCGCGGGCCATGTTGATCCGGGCGATGCCCTGTTTCCGCCAGAAGCTGGCGCTGCGCCAGTTGATGGTGTTGGCCTGGGTTGACAGGTGCAGCTCGCGTTGCGGCGAAATCTGGCGGACCGCGTCGATTACACCCGGGTCGGCGACGATGTAGGCGTCGAACGGCAGCTTTGCCACCTGCTCCAGGTACTGTTCCAGTTGTGGCAGCGCTTCGTTGCGGGGATAGCTGTTGATGGTCAGGTAGGCCTTGACGTCTCGTTCATGGCAGAAATCCAGCGCGGTAGACATCTCCTCGACTGAAAAATTATCCGCCATATTGCGCAATCCGAAGGCCTGCCCGCCCATGTAGACGGCGTCGGCGCCATAGTGGATGGCGATCCTCAGTTTTTCCATGTTTCCGGCCGGAGCCAGCAGTTCTGGTTTTTTCACGGGATTTCCGGTCAATGAATAGTTGCAGTGCAAGAGTGTGGATGCTAGCATAATCGGCATACCAATAAAACCGAAAAGGCAGCTTTCACTTGACAAAGAGATCCATATCGCTTTTATTATGAAAAACTTCCGTTAAATGGGGGGATTATGCCTTTTGGCATCCGTAAGACCGCAATTATTTCCGTTTGTTTCGCCCTGACCGGTTGTGCCGCAAATGACCTGGTAGTCAAGCGTCAGAGCGAGGCCGAGGCCAAGATCGAGCATCTGATCCAGTCCGGAAAAAAGAGTGAGCAGCGTCAGAACGAGCTTGCCGCCCAGATCCATGGCCAGGACGACCGCTTCAGCCTGACAGCGGCCCAGCTCAAACAGCTGCAGGAGGCCGTTCAGGAATTGCGGGCCTCTCAGGATGAGCTCAAGGTAAAAGTGGCGCTGCTGTCCCAGCAGATTTCAACGCCCAAGGTTGAGGTCGTCAACCCGGCCCCCGCTTCGAGGACGTCTCAGGACTCCGGTCCGCCAGCCGGTTATGTCAAGGCGTTCGGTTATTACAGCGCCAACAATTTTGCCGATGCCATCAAGGCCTTTGAGGCATTCCTGAAGGCCAACCCCCAGAGCGAATACACGGCCAACGCGATTTACTGGATCGGCGAGTGCCATTACAGCCTGTCCGATCTGCCCAAGGCCAGGGAAGCTTTCTCCAGGGTGGCCGAAAATCACCCCACCAGCTCCAAGGCGCCGGATGCCATGTTGAAACTGGGGTATACGCTGGCCGCGATGAAGGAAAAGGACAAGGCGCTGGCCATATACGAGAAACTGATCAAGTCTTATCCCAGCAGTCCCGCCGCAATAAAGGCGCGGGAACGATTGAACTCGAATTGACAGCCTGAACCGGCTCTTTTTCTCCAGGCATCCGGTCTTCAACTCCTAGTGCATACGAGGTGCATTGTATGAAAACAAGAATATTGCTGCTTCTTCTGGCGCTGGTCACGATCCCTTGCTTTGTACAGGCGGCGCAACGGGAAGAACCGACCATCTATGTGATCAAGCAGGGCGATACGCTCTGGGGAATTTCGGAGCGATTTATCAAGGACCCCAACTATTGGCCGAACATGTGGTCAAATAACAGCCAGGTCACCAACCCGCATTTCATCTATCCCGGCCAGAAGGTGAGGGTCTTTCCCGATCGGCTGGAATTCGTGCCCAGGGAACAGCCTGTAGCGGTTACGCAAAAAGCCGTTCCTGCGCCTGCTGCCGAGGAGATGCGTGAAGTTGCCGCCGAAAAGAGCTACACGGTTTTCGGCAGCGAAGGTTTTATCCTTGAAAACGGCGTCAAGCCGGCCGGAATGGTGATCGGAATCCAGAACGACCGGATTCTGGCCGGTGACGATGATATCGTCTACACCGACATCGGTTCTTCACAGGGCGCCAGGGGGGGCGAAAAGTACTCCATCTTCCGCAAGGACAGCACTGTTACCCATCCGGTTACCAACGAAGTGATGGGAACCAAAATCATCCCGCTCGGCACGCTTCAGCTTACCGACCTTGAACGCAACTCTTCGCGGGCCGTTGTTGCCAGGTCTTCCAAGGAGATCAGCCCCGGATCGTATCTGCTGCCTTACAAGGGGAGCAGCCGCCGCGAGGTTTCACTCAAGATGTCTACCAGGGAGCTCAAGGGATATATCCTCGACAGCTATAGCGGCATCAGTATCATCGCCGCCGGCGACATCGTCTATATCGACCTGGGAAGCGCGCAAGGGGCCGAGGTAGGCAACATACTTTACATAGTGCGGGATGTGGTCCTCGATCAGCGTTATGCCGAAGGGCGTATCGACAAGCTGCCGCAGGAGCTGCTGGGGGCGTTGGTGATTCTGGAAACCGGCAAAAAAGTCGCCACCGCGCTGGTGGTCAAGAGCATCGATGCAATTTATAAAGGTGACCGGCTCGTAAGCATGACCAAGTAAACGGCTGGAAGATTCAAGACCGGTTCGTAGCCGGTCTTTTTTTGTGTGCGGGAATGAATAGGTATGGATGAGTTCTACTGGATAGCTCTCAAGGCCGTTCCAGGTGTCGGCAATGTGACCTTTCGCCGGCTTCTGGAGAAGTTTGACACCCCCGAGGCGGCGCTTTCGGCCCCAACCGCGTCACTCTCCGGCGTCAGGGGAATGACGGCCGCGATAATTGACGAAATCCGGGGCGGAGCCTGGCGACGGTTCGCGGAGGAAGAGTGCCGGCGTCTTGAAACCAGTGGCGCACGACTGGTGATGTTCACCTCCGGTGACTACCCCAAGGTGCTGTTCCAGATTCCGGATCCACCGCCATTCCTCTATGTCAAGGGTACCCTGCCTGCCGGCGATGTCGCCGTTGCGGTCGTCGGATCGCGCCGGGCGACTTCGTACGGACTGATGACCACCACGAAACTGTCGGGAGAGCTGGCGGCCCGTGGCGTATGTGTGGTGTCCGGCCTGGCCCGCGGTGTCGATACGGCCGCCCACAAGGGCGCGCTGCATGCCGGAGGCAAAACCATCGGGGTGCTGGGCTGCGGTATTGACAGGATCTACCCGCCCGAGAACAGGGCGCTGTTCGAGGAGATGACCCGCAAGGGGTGCCTTATCTCCGAATATCCGCTGGGGACCCTGCCGCTGGCCGAAAATTTCCCGCGCCGCAACCGGATCATCAGCGGGCTCTCCTGCGGAGTTCTGGTGATCGAAGCGGCCGAGAACAGCGGCTCGCTGATTACGGCCCAGTATGCGCTGGAGCAGGGGCGTGATGTTTTCGCGGTGCCCGGCAATATTTCGTTCGCCTCCAGTCGCGGCTGCAACCGGCTGATCAAGCAGGGGGCCAAACTGGTGGACTGTGTCGAGGATATTATTGAGGAACTGCCCTGGCGCGAGCGGCTGTCAATTGATGAGCCGCTGTTTCAGCCGCCGCCGCGCAGCTTCGCGCTGTTGCCGAAAGAGGCCGCCATTTACGAGTTGCTGGTCCGTTCGCCGCTGCATATCGATGAAATCATTTCCCAAACTGAATTGACAGCCGGGGAGGTTTCCTCTATGTTACTGCACCTTGAACTCAAGGGGGCGGTTACCGCGCTTCCCGGAACACACTACGCCGTCTCAGGATAGCCGCGCCTTTCCACCCACTTCAATCACTGAACGTACTGTAAAACCTTACTGAAAAAGGAATAATGGATATATGTCCCATAATCTAGTCATCGTCGAATCCCCCGCCAAGGGGAAAACCATAGAAAAATTTCTCGGCCCGGACTATACGGTTCTGGCTTCGTTCGGCCATGTGCGGGCGCTGCCCAGCAAACAGGGCTCGGTGGATATCGAGAAGGGCTTCGAGCCCAAATACCACATTCTGCCGGAGAGCAAGAAACATCTGGATGCGATCAAAAAAGCGCTCAAGGGGGCGGATAACCTGCTTCTGGCAACCGACCCCGACCGTGAAGGGGAGGCGATCTCCTGGCATCTGCTGGCCGCGCTGGGACTGGATAAAAAGAATCCCGGTATAAACATTCAACGGGTCGTATTCCATGAGATAACCAGGGACGCCATCATCCATGCGGTACAGAATCCCCGCTCGATTGCCAATGAACTGGTTGATGCCCAGCAGGCGCGTTCCATTCTGGATTACCTGGTCGGTTTCAACCTGTCACCGTTCCTCTGGAAAAAGATCCGTTACGGGCTTTCCGCCGGTCGTGTCCAATCGGTGGCGCTGCGGCTGGTCTGCGAGCGTGAAAAAGAGATCCAGGCCTTCATCGAACAGGAATACTGGACCATCGCCGCGCGTCTGGGCGTTGCTCCGGGACAGGAATTCAAGGCCGGCCTGGCCGAGGTTGGCGGCAAAAAACTCGGCAAATTCGATATTCCGGGAGAGGACATCGCCGCTGGTCTGAAAGCTGCCCTTCAATCCGGCAGCTACCGCGTTGACCGGATCACGAAAACCGAGAAGAAGCGTAATCCATCGCCCCCCTTTACAACCTCGACGCTCCAGCAGGAAGCGTCGCGCAAGCTCGGTTTCTCGGCCAAGAAGACCATGTCCACCGCCCAGAAACTCTACGAGGGCATCGATATCGGCCAGGAGGGTACCGTCGGTCTGATAACCTACATGCGTACCGACAGTGTCAACCTTTCGAACCAGGCTCTGAAAGAGGCCCATGACGTGATCTCGGCCGCCTACGGCAATGAATACGCGCTGGCCAAGCCGCGCATTTTCAAGACCAAGACCAAGAATGCCCAGGAAGCCCACGAGGCGGTGCGGCCGACATACATCGCCAAGACCCCGGCGGAACTGAAGAAGTTCCTCACACCGGATCTATACAAACTCTACGAGCTGATCTGGAAACGGACCGTGGCCTGCCAGATGGCCGAGGCGCTGCTGGACCAGACCTCGGTCGATATTGCCGCCGACCTGACCACTGCTCCCGTGGGCGGGCCGTTTGCCGGCGCCAGGGCGGCCAAGCTTCGGGCCGCGGGAACCGTGATCCGTTTTCCCGGATTCATGAAGCTGTATATCGAAGGGCTGGATGATCAGGATGAGGAGAAGGAAGGGCTGCTCCCGGCCATGAACGAGGGGGCTGCCCTGAAGCTGCACGAGCTCCTGCCGGAACAGCACTTCACCCAACCGCCGCCGCGCTACACCGAGGCGACGCTGGTCAAGACGCTGGAGGAGTACGGTATCGGTCGTCCTTCCACCTATGCCTCGATCATGAATACGCTGGTCGAGCGCAAGTATACCCGCCTGGACAAGAAGCGCTTCTTTCCCGAAGACGTCGGCATGGTGGTCAGCGACCTGCTGACGGCCCATTTTCAAAAATATGTCGATTACAATTTTACCGCCGGCCTGGAAGAGGAACTGGATCAGGTCTCGCGCGGTGAAAAAGAGTGGAAGCCGCTGCTGAAGGAATTCTGGGAGCCGTTCATCGCGCTGCTCAAGCAGAAGGAGGGGGAGGTCAGCAAGTCCGACCTGACCACCGAGGCCACCGACGAGGCCTGTCCCGAGTGCGGCAAGCCGCTGGTAGTCAAACTCGGCAAACGCGGCAAGTTCATCGCCTGCTCCGGTTTCCAGGAAGGGTGCAAGTATACCCGCAACGTTGACCAGGAGGGGGGCGCGGAGTTGGCCGAGCCGGTCCTTTCCGAGGAAAAGTGCGAAAAATGCGGGCAGCCGATGCTGATCAAGGACGGTCGTTTCGGCAAATACCTGGCCTGTTCCGGTTATCCGACCTGCAAGAACATCCAGCCGCTGGTCAAGCCCAAAAGCACCGGCGTGGTCTGCCCGGAATGCAAGGAAGGTGAGCTGACCGAGAAGAAATCACGCTTCGGCAAGCTCTTTTATTCCTGTAACCGCTATCCGCAGTGCAAGTTCGCGCTGTGGGATCTGCCGGTTGAAAGTCCCTGTCCCAAGTGCGGCTTCCCGTTGCTGGTCAAGAAGATCTACAAGCGCAAGGGCGAGTTCCTGAAATGCCCCAAAGAGGGCTGCGACTACACCAGCGAGTAGTTCCACAAAAATCATATCCATCTTTCAAGGCTCCCATGAATCCCAATCTTACCATCATCGGCGGCGGACTGGCCGGCTGCGAGGCGGCCTGGCAGGCCGCCCGGCGCGGCGTGCCGGTTACGCTGCACGAAATGAAGCCGGAGAAGTTCTCTCCGGCCCACCACCTTCCCGGACTGGCCGAGCTGGTCTGTTCCAACTCGCTGCGCGGCGATTCGCTTGACAACGCGGTCGGTCTGCTTAAAGAAGAGCTGCGTCGCTGCGGATCACTGCTGATGGAAGCGGCCGAAGCCACCCGGGTTCCGGCCGGAGGGGCGCTGGCCGTTGACCGTCATCTGTTTTCCGAATATGTCACGGAGAAAATCTCATCCAATCCCCTGATCCGTGTCGAGCATGGAGAGGTGGCCGGCATTCCGCTTGACGGGCATGTGATCATCGCCTCCGGTCCGCTTACCAGCGATGCGCTGGCTGAAGCGCTGGCCGAACTGACCGGTGACCGGCTCTACTTCTACGATGCCATTGCCCCGATTGTTGCCGCTGATTCGCTCGACCAGGGCAAGGTGTTCTACGCTTCGCGCTACGGCAAGGGGGATGGAGATGATTATCTCAACTGCCCGCTGGATGAGTCTGAATACCTGCGATTCGTAGACGAGCTTTTGCGCGGTGAGAAAGTGCCTGCCAGGGATTTTGAGAAGATTGTCCATTTTGAAGGCTGCATGCCGGTTGAGGAGTTGGCTTCCCGCGGCGTTGAGACGCTGCGTTTCGGACCGATGAAACCGGTCGGTCTGGTCGATCCGCGCACAGGGAGGGAGCCGCACGCGGTTATCCAGCTGCGGGCCGAGAACCGGGAGAAGACAATGTACAACCTGGTCGGTTTCCAGACCAAGCTGACCTACGGTGAGCAGCGCCGCATCTTCCGCCTGATTCCCGGGCTGGAGAATGTGGAATTTGTCAGGCTTGGCTCGATGCACCGCAACACCTTCATAAATTCCCCCTCTTTGCTGCACCCCAGCCAGCAGCTGAAGGGTGATCCGCGCATCATCTTTGCCGGCCAGATAACCGGCGTCGAGGGGTATGTGGAGTCGGCCGCCAGCGGCTTTCTGGCCGGGATGACGGCCGCCGCGCTCCTGCAGGGGCGTGAAAGTGCCGTCCCGCCGCCTGAAACCGCGCTGGGGGCGCTGATGGCGCATATTACCAATGCTGATGCAAAGCACTTCCAGCCGATGAATGTCAATTACGGGCTTTTCCCGGAGCTGCCGGGACGGGTCAAGAAGAAGGAACGACGTCAGAAACTGGCGGAACGGGCTTTGGCGGCGCTGGAAGAGTGGAAGGATAAAATCTGAATAACACGGAGATACGGAGACACGGAGAAAAACTGAACACTTTGACAAGTCCCGGTAAGAGCGTTCTTGTTATTATGTTTGCGGTTGTATAGAATTTTAAGCCACTGATGTTTAGTCCGGTTCTCTCCGTGATCTCTTCTTCTCCGTGTTATTGTGAAAGGTTTTAGAATGGCTAACGAAACTATCGATCCCCTCAAGCGGGTTGAAGATCAGCTTAAAAAATGCGTCAAGTGCGGAGCCTGCCGCACGAACTGCCCGGCATTCGCCGCTTTCCAGCGTGAACCGGCCGTGGCCCGCGGCAAGGTGGCGCTGGCGCAGCACGTACTGAAGGATGATATCGAGCTGGATGACCAGACCTATCTGGCTATGTCCAGGTGCCTTCTGTGCGGCAGTTGTGTCGAAAAGTGCCCCAACGATGTGCCGACCGATGAAATAGTGGTCGCCGCACGTGAGGCGCTGGCCCGGAAACGGGGCCTGACCACCTTCCACAAGGCGGTCGGGCAGGTGATAAACAGCCGCTCGCGCATGAAGATGGGAGCCAAGATGGCGTCAATACTTGGCCCGCTGTTCTTCAAGAAGGTTCCCGAGACCTCAGGACTCAGGCTGCGCTTCCCGCTTCCGTTTGTGGGCAACCAGCGTTTTATCCCTGCCATAGCCAAAGAGCCCTTTATCGACAGGCACCCGGAGGTGATTGCCGGCGAACCGGGCAAGCCCCGCATCGTCTTCTTTGTGGGGTGCATGACCAATTTTGTCTATACCGAGGTCGGCGAAGCGGCGCTGGCGCTGTTCCGTCACCTGGGCTGTACCGTGATCATCCCCAAGGGGCAGCAGTGCTGCGGATTGCCGGGGATGTCCGGCGGCGATCTTGCTACGGTGCGGGATCTGGCTGAAAAGAATCTGTCGGAGATGGAGCGTTACGAAGCGGATTACGTGATGAGCGCCTGCGCCACCTGTGGCGGCGCTTTGCACAGGTTATATCCGTTGGTGGTCGGCAAGCGCAATCCGGAACTGCGCGAACGTCTGGACGCGCTGGCGAAAAAAACCGTGGATGCAGCCCAGTTGCTGCATAAGCTGGGAATCAATCCGCAAGAAACCGGAGCCGGCGAACAGTTAAGTATCACCTACCACGACCCCTGCCACCTCCGTACCCGCGGCATCACCAGACAGCCGCGTGAGTTGTTGAAGGCGACTCCCGGCGTGGAGCTGGTGGAAATGGAAGGGGCTGATAAGTGCTGTGGTTTGGGCGGCACCTTTAACGTCTATCATTACGAGTCATCTATGACGATCAACGATGCCAAGAGCCGGGCAATCATAGCCACCGGCGCTCAGGCGGTCGCGACCGGTTGCCCCGGTTGCATGATGCAGCTTTCGGATGGCCTCAAGCAGCATGGCTCTGATCTGGAAGTGTTGCATACGTTGCAACTTCTGGCTCGTAATCTGAAACAGTGATCTGTTTGTGTTCGAACCGGTCATTTTTAGTCTGGCTGTTATTCTTTGTTACTGATAAATAATTTTTATTGACATTATAAGTCAAATTGTATACAAACCCCGCACGAAAACTGAGTTTTATTTTTGTGATCAGGGGGTTGGATGAGCGAATTCAATATCGGAGCAAAGATAAAGAAGCTTCGTCTTGCCAAAAAATTGACTCTCCAGGCTGTTGCGAGAGAAACCGGTTTTTCACCGGCACTTATATCACAGATCGAAAACAACAATGTTTCGCCTCCAATCGCAACACTCTCCCGAATTGCCAAATTCTTTGACGTCAAGATAGGTCTGTTTTTTACCGAAGAAGAAGAGGAGTGCCGCTTCGAAGTAGTGCGGGCTCACGAGCGAAAAGCGATCCCCAGGGTTATCTCCAAGGCCGGCACCAGCCAGGGCTATTCCTACGAATCCCTCTCATTCCACAAGCAGAACAAGAAAATGGAGCCGTTCCTGCTCTCCGTCACCGAAAAGGCGCTGGAGGAGAACACCTATAGTCACGATGGTGAAGAGTTCCTGTTCATAATGAAAGGAACGGCCGAGCTGATTCTGGATGAGAAGCGGATCGTTCTTGAAGAAGGCGACTGTGTCTATTTCGATTCGGCGCTGAAACACCGCCTGCTTTCAAAGGACGGCTCGGAAGTCAAGGTGCTGGCCGTTGTTACGCGCTAACTTGTTAATATTAAAATATAATCTTAAAGATAGAAGTCGGTTTATATCATACTGGAAGGATGGCGAAGATGTCCAATAAAGCAATTAAACCATCACTGAAAAACCCGTTTGCACCTCCCGAGAATGTTGAATTCACGATTCCTGGAGAAATTCCCGGCATGAAGGGCGGATATGAAGAGGCGATGAAGGAAGGTTACGACCTGATTCAGCGCCCGGTCAAGTCGGTCAGCATCGCGCAGATTGAAAAGCAGCATTTCAAAAAGCGCATGACCGTCTGGGAACGCCTGCGCGTGTTGACGGAGAACGAGCCCAACATCCTTTTCCAGAACTGGGGCAAGAACCTGGATGGTGCCTCGCTGGTAACCGGCATTCTCAATGTCAATGGACGGGATGTGGCGGTTTACGGCCATGATTTCACGGTTCGGGCCGGGTCAATCGATGCCACCAACGGCCGCAAGCTGGCACTGCTGTTCCAGATGGCCGGCGAGAAGGGCATCCCGCTGATCGGCATGAACGATTCGGCCGGGGCATTCGTGCCGGCCGGCGTTGGCGGTCTGGATGGATATGCCGAGGCTTTCACGGCACTCCGCAAGATCAGCGGTGTGGTACCCAGCATCATGTGCATGTTCGGCTTCAATGCCGGCGGCGGCAGCTATCTGCCGCGTCAGGGCAGCTTTGTGATCCAGCCCAACAACACCTTTTTCGGTCTGACCGGCCCGGGCGTTGTCAAGTCGGTCCTGGGTGAGGATGTAACCCCCGAAGATCTGGGTGGACCCAAGGTTCATGGACAATCCGGTGTAGCCGACCTGACCGTGGAGGATGAGGTTTCGGCGCTGCGGACAGCGCTGCAACTGCTCTCCTATCTGCCCGACAACAACAGTGTCATGGCCCGCTTCCAGAAGACCACCGACCCCATCGACCGGAAAACCTGGGAGATCAATACCCTGCTCAAGAAGGCTTTCAACTCTCCGACCGGATTCAATACGCCCTTCGACGTGTCGATCATGATCCAGCAGATCTGCGACCATGGCGATTACTTCGAGTTGCAGCGTGACCGGGCCCGTGAAGCGGTGACCGCACTCGGCCGTCTGGGCGGCAATGTGGTCGGCTTTGTTGCCAACAACAGCGCCGTGGCTTCCGGCCAGATTTCGGTCGATTCGGCCTACAAAATTGCCCGCTTCAACCGTTTCTGTAATATCTACAATATCCCGATGATCTTCATGGAAGACACCACCGGTTTCCTGCCGGGTCGCGAACAGGAGTGCCGCGGCATCGTCCAGGCCGGCCGCGCCATGCTCGATTCAATCGTGGACATCAGGACGCCGCGTATCCTGCTGATCATACGCAACGCCTACGGCGGAGCCTACGCCTCCTACAACAACTACCCGACCGGCGCCGATCTGGTTCTGGCCCTGCCCACAACCCGCCTGGCGGTCATGGGGCCGGCCGGCAAGGAGTTCGTCTACAAGGATGAGTTGCGCAAGCTGCGGAGTGCTGTCACGGTCAAGATCAAGGACGGAACCCAGGAGCGCGTGGCTGCAGGCATGGAAGCCGGCGAGGCCAAAAAGGATGCCGAGAAGGATGCCGCGGACTGGTTGAAGATCGAGGAAGCGGCCTTGAACAGCCGTTACGAAAAAGAACTGATGAATCCAAAGGAAGGTCTGGCGCTGGGATCCATCTCTTCGCTCGTCATGCCCACCGACCTGCGCAAGGTGCTCGGGGAGAACATGAACTTCTTCCTGCGTCACTACAAACCGGGCCCGATGCAGGCCGTTCAGCGCGAGTTCCATTAAATAATATTTTTAACTTATCCGATGAGATTGGAGATATATACCAATGCCACAGACCGATTATTACAAGCATAACCCATTGATTCACCGTGATCGCCGCTTGAGCAGCTCCGCATCCGAGTGGGTGCGCTCATTCTCCTGCGAAGACCTGAAGCCACTGATCGTCTGCCGTGGTCCGATCCGCAAGGAAGCTATGGATGTCTATGACGAGATGGGGATCACCTATTACGGGATTCTTATTTCCGAGAAGGACTCGATTGTCTATCCCAATGCCCTGGCTCCGGAACTGCGCCAGTTGACGGATTCTCGGCGCGTTCATCGCGTTCCGGACTATTCAGGAGCGAGCAAGGAAGAGCGTATAGAGCGAATCAACCAGATTATCGGCATTGCCAAGGACAACTTCTATGACTCGATCTTTGCCGGCTACGGTTTCATGGCCGAGGATGAGGAATTTGTCGCCGCCATCGAAAAAGCCGGGCTCAAATTCATCGGACCATGCGCCGCAACCCAGGCCAAGGCCGGTAAAAAGGACGAGGCCAAGCGTACCGCGCTGCAGGTGAACGTCAGTGTTACTCCCGGTGTTGACAATGTCACCGCCCGGACCCTGCTCAAGAAGTACCCTACCCGCGAAAAACTGTTGAAATTGGCGGAAGCCGAGGGACTGGCGGTTAACAAGGATGTCCTGGACGACAAGAACCTGGCGGTGGAACTGCTTGCCGACCAGATCCTGATGGCTTCCTACAATAAGGGCATCGACCTGTTTTCTATTGATGAACTCTGTGCCCAGGTACAGACGGAAGTGGCCGAACTTTTCCGGAAATATCCGCAGAGCCGTTTCCGCATCAAGGCGATCGGTGGCGGCGGCGGCAAGGGGCAGCGTATCCTGGGCGCCTCTCTGCTGGCTGTCAAAAAAGCGGATGAGAAGTTGATTGCCAAGGCGGCCGCGGAAGCGCCTGCAATGGTCAGGGAAGTGCTGAACGAAGTCAAGGCCAATGGCGTTGGAGATAACAAGAACGTTCTGATCGAGCTGAATATCGAACAGACCCGGCACAACGAGATCCAGTTGTTGGGAAATGGTGAATGGTGCATCTCTCTTGGCGGGCGTGACTGCTCGTTGCAGATGCACGAGCAGAAGCTGCTTGAGGTCTCCGTCACCCAGGAAGGGCTACTCGCCGCGATTGCCAGCGCCAGGACCGCAGGCAGGAAGGCGGAAGTCGAGGCGCTGGAATCCGACCTGAAGGTGCTTAACAGGATGGAGGAGGAGTCGGCCCGTTTCGGGCAGGCTGTCGGCCTGGATTCCGCTTCGACCTTTGAGTGCATCGTGGATCGCGATCGTCACTTCTTCATGGAAGTCAATACCCGTATCCAGGTTGAACACCGCGTAACGGAACTCTGTTACAGCCTGAAATTTACCAACCCGAAAGACAAGAAAGACTTCTTCATCGTTGAATCGCTGGTTGAAGCCATGGCGCTTCTGGCCCGTCACAAGGAGCGCCTGCCCAAGCCCGAGCGGATCGTCCGTTTTAACGCCTCGGTCGAGGCCCGCCTGAATGCTACCGACGCATCGCTTTCACCACACGCCGGTGGCATGATCCGCTATTGGTCCAAGCCGATCGAGGGCGAGATCCGCGATGACCAGGGTATCAGCATGCTTAACCCCGATACCGGTATCTTCATGAAATACAAGGTGGCCGGAGCATATGACTCCAATATTGCCCTGCTGCTCACCAAGGGTGGCGACCGTCAGGAAAGCTACGAGCGCCTGTCCGATGTGCTCTGCAGCACCACGCTGCATGGCAGTGCTTTGGCAACCAACCTGGAGTTCCACTATGGCCTGGTAAGCTGGTTCCTTGGCAGAAACGTGATGGCCAAGCCGACCACACGTTTCGTGGTTCCTTACTTGACGCTGGTGGGGACATTGAAGGAGGAGGCCAACAAGCTGGATGTCGTTTATGCCTTCTTCCAGATGAAAAAACATTACGCCAAGCTGGTGTCGGAGCAATATGCCGATCAGCCGGATGAATGCGCCAAGCAGCTCAAGAATATGTCCGCACTGCTCGACCGCAAGGGAACACTGATCACCCGCCCGATGGAAATTCTGCTGGAAGACCCGCACCTGCTTTCCGGCTGGTTGAGCCGGAACATGAATAACTTCCGCATCGAAAACGGCAAGGTAGTATGGATCAGGAATCCGCTGGGTGTCATCAACGAAACCTACGAGTTCCTCCACATGAATTATCGTCCGCACAAACCGTCTGCGGAAATAATATGGGACCACGATAACGAGTTGCTGCAGAGTTCGTTGCATTTCTATCGTACCTTGCGCGAAAGGTTTGGTCTGGCCCGCGGCGAATATTTCAAACTCAATGAACTGCTTAAGATGGAAGCTCCGCAGGGCGGTTATGATGCCGACATGTGGGATCAGATCCGTTCTGCCCATATCGGCTACGAGTCCGGTCTCGAACTCTTGGGCATGCTGTTCCTGATAGGTAACAACACCAAATTCTGGGAAATGAAGGTGCTGGATGATCTGGAAGTGGTAATTCCGGATTACCTGACCGACCCGGATCTGCAGGCCCGCATGAAAAAGATCCTTGTGCCGCCGCCATCAACCAAGGCCGACGAGATCGTGGCGGTTTGCGGCGGGATGTACTACGGCCAGGAAGCGCCAGGTCTGCCGGCGTTCGTATGCGAAGGCATGCATTTCGAGAAGGACCAGCCGCTCTACATAATCGAGGTCATGAAGATGTTCAATACAATCCGGGCGCCGTTCTCCGGAACCATTGACAAGATCATCATTGACGGCGGTGACGGCACAATTGTGCAGAAGGGGCAGCCGCTCTTCAAGATCACTCCCGACGAAAAATTTGTCGAAACCGATCCCAAGCTGATTGAAAAAGAAAAGCGCGAATGCACATCGGTTTACCTGAAGGCCGTGCTTTAACAAATAATTCCATAATACCGGTATTCTGAGAAAGGCTGATGGCAAGAAGCTGAAATGTACACAAACTTCTTGCCGTTAGCTTTTCCCGGCCGGTCGAATCAGCTCTGTTTATTATCTCTCTTGAATAAGCGCCTGTTTCAGCGGAGACGCACGGTTTTAATTATCAATAATTGGAGAAATTACCATGAGTATCCAAGATCGCAAGGAAAAGTGGAAAGTTGTTGTCGCCAAAAATATTGCCAGGTCACCCGAAAGGATGAGCGACTTCCGCACAACATCCAATATCGAGATGGAGCGTTGTTTTACCCCCGGTTTCGATTATCCGGGCTACGGGGAACAGCTCGGATTCCCCGGTGAATATCCCTACACTCGCGGCGTGCAGCCGACCATGTATCGCGGCCGATTCTGGACTATGCGCCAGTATGCCGGATTCGGCACCGCCAAGGAATCCAACGAACGTTACAAGTATCTGCTGTCAGCCGGACAGACCGGGCTCTCGGTGGCTTTTGACCTGCCGACCCAGATGGGCTACGACTCGGACGCAGGCATGAGCATGGGCGAAGTCGGCAAGGTCGGCGTTGCGATCGATTCGCTGGCTGACATGGAGATTCTTTTCGACGGCATCCCGCTGGACAAGGTCTCGACCTCGATGACGATCAACTCGACCGCCGCGATACTGCTCTGCATGTACATCGCCGTGGCCGAGAAGCAGGGGGTGCCGGCCGACAAGATCTCCGGCACGATCCAGAACGATATCCTCAAGGAATACATGGCGCGTGGCACCTACATCTATCCACCCAAGGAGTCGATGCGCATTATCACCGACATCTTCGCCTACTGTAAGGATAATGTACCCAAGTGGAACACGATCTCGATCTCGGGCTACCACATCCGCGAAGCCGGTTCCAGCGCGGTCCAGGAAGTGGCCTTTACCCTGGCCGACGGAATTGCCTATGTTGAGGCCGCCATCAAGGCCGGTCTGGAAGTGGATGACTTTGCGCCGCGCCTGGCTTTCTTCTTTAACGCCCATAACAACCTGTTCGAAGAGGTGGCCAAATTCCGTGCTGCCCGCAGGATCTGGGCCAGGATCATGAAAGAGCGTTTCGGCGCCAAGGATCCCAAATCGCAGATGCTCCGTTTCCATACCCAGACAGCAGGTTGCACGCTGACGGCACAACAGCCGGACAACAATATCATGCGTGTCACGATGCAGGCTCTGGCGGCTGTACTGGGCGGTACCCAGTCACTGCACACCAACTCCCGCGACGAAGCACTGGCACTGCCGACCGAGGATTCCGTGCGCATTGCGTTGCGTACTCAGCAGGTAATTGCCTACGAATCCGGCGCGGCCGACAGCATCGACCCGCTGGCCGGATCATTCCTGGTTGAGTCACTGACGGACCAGATCGAAAAAGCCGCCACGGAATACATCGAGAAGATCGACAAACTGGGTGGGGCGGTCGAGGCTATTTCGCGCGGCTTCCAGCAGAAGGAGATTCAGGATTCGGCCTACGCCTACCAGAAAGCGATTGAAAAGGAAGAGCTGATCATCGTGGGAGTCAACAAGTTCACCGTGCAGGAGCCTCCTCCCACCGGTCTGCTAAAGGTCAAGGAAGAGGTTGAAATTTCGCAGAAGAAGTCATTGGGCGAGATGAAAGCCGGGCGGGATAACGCCGCTGTTAAGTCTTCACTGGCACAATTGGAAGTTGCTGCCAGGGGTACGGACAACCTGATGCCTTACATACTGTCGGCGGTCAAGGCCTATGCCACACTGGGCGAGATCGCGGACGTGTTCAGGGAAGTCTTCGGTAAGCATACCGAGACGGTGGTGCTGTAAAAGACATGTTTATTCAGAGAGGTATTTAATGTTGACCAAAATCAACCATATCGGCATAGCTGTTAAATCGTTGGACGAATCCATCACGTTCTACCGTGATAATCTGGGCATGTTGTTTGCAGGGATCGAGGTTGTGGAAGAGCAGAAGGTACGTGTAGCCATGCTGCAGGTTGGTGAATCAAAGATAGAGCTTTTGGAACCTACGGCAGAAGACAGCCCGGTAGCCAGGTTTATTGAAAAAAACGGTGTTGGAATCCACCATGTTGCGTTCGAGGTGGAAGATGTTGAAGCTGCTATTGCAAAGCTGTCCGAAGAAGGTGTCAGAATGATAGACCAGAAACCGCGCTGTGGCGCGCACGACACACGTATTGCATTTTTGCATCCCAAATCGTCCGGCGGAGTGCTTACCGAGCTATGCCAGTGCGGTCATTGAATGTATACTGTAGCCCAGTTTACAGATTGTCTATTACTTACAGCCGGTTACATGATCTAAATGCTTTTTTTACTTGACAACCGTTTGATTTGTTGTATATTCCGCTAAACCAAATAGAACAGATGTACTGAAACCTACGATCCTACAAGTAGCTAACCGATTGATTTTACTTGATTCCAGCATTGCTGGCAGCAAAAACCGGGAGCGAAACACACTGTGAACGTTTCAGAAAAAAACATAATGGGAATTCAATCATACCTTTGAGCGTCTGGGAGTTCTCCTGTCGCGCTTCAGAGGTATTTGCGTATCAAAAAGAAAAACAGTCTGGATTTTAATGGCGGTTGAAATGCGTACAAGTGCCAAATTTACTTGAAAGGTGGTGAGCATCGGCAAGGAAATTATCTGACATTCACGTTGTTCGCAGTTGTAACACGCATCTTATAAAAATGAAGGAGGCACACATGAGTATCAAAAAAACAGTAGCAATCGCAGCAGCAGCAGGGGCCCTGGCCGCTATTTCAGTACCGGCAATGGCTTTCGAGAACGAGTTCCACGGGACTTACGGATTTAACGCGACTTTCTCGAACTTTCAGAATGGCGGTTCCGGTGATTTCAGCCCGGTAGGTCGTGCTGACAAGCAGATGAGCAACTATTTTGAGCAGCGTGCTCGCCTGCAGTATATCGCCAAGGCCAGCGATGATCTGAAGTTGGTCACACATTTCGAGATTGACAACCGTTTTGGCGATGCAAATACAGACCTCGACACCGACTCACTTAACTTCGAAGTCAAGCACGTATATTTGGATTTCAATCTGGGCAAAAACTTTAACACCAAGCTTGGTACACAGGCATATAATGATACCATCAAAGGTGTGTTTATCTCTGCCGATGTGCCGGCTATCATGACTACCACCAAGCTGGGTGCATATAAACTTGGTCTTGGTTTTTCCCGTTTTGATGATGATGGTGCTGCGAACGCTGGTCCTGGTACTGGAACCCGTCTGGGTGACAAGAACAAAGATCTGTTCATCATGGACAATACCTTTGCCATCAACAAGGATGCAAAGGTCGCATTATCCTACTACTTCCTTGCTGATTATGCCACCGGATCTACCGGTTACCCAGCAGCTAACGCACCTTCCAATATTTTGCAATTGGGAAATTTCAGTAACGCTATCCTCCTTCACACATTTGCACTGAGCGGAGATGCCAAAATCGGTCCGGCAACCCTGAGCGGCTTCATGGCAATGCAGGCTGGTCATCAAAAACAGTTTAATGCTAACGGATCCAGCAGGCAGTTCCATGGTTGGGCCGCCAATCTGGCAGCAAAAATGCCAATTGGACCGGGTACCGCCAAAACCGCCTTCCTGTTCACTTCCGGTAACAACAGCACGGACGCTTCACATTACAAAGGCTGGGTAACCTCCTCCATTAATACCTACAATGAAGGCGGCATGATGATCCTTACCCGCAACCAGGCTAATAGTCCCGGTTCTACCGACACTTATCTTCGCCGGAATGTTACCAACGTAGCTCTTGCCAGCCTTGGTTATGATGCCAATCTGACCGATAAACTGTATCTGAACACTAATTTGGGCTTTGGTTGGACACCCGCCTCTCACCAGGAGCTTGGCGTGGGGACACAGAATTCCAGCGACTTCATCGGTACCGAGATCAATGTTGAAACAGGTTACAAAGTATACAGTAACCTGACACTGAAGGCTCAGGCTGCTTACCTGATGCTGGGTGGCCTCTACAAAGACACAGCTACCAATGATGCTACCAAAGATCCGGAAAACCCCTACACAATGCGTCTTCTTGCTTCATACGCATTCTAATTCAAGCTTTACATGATGTACTTGAGGGCGGGAGCGATCCCGCCCTTTTTTTATGGTCTTTTCTTTGACGATTGGTAAGAGCTGTGATACATTCTCGCTTTGAAATTGTTGGAGGTGTCTGTATGCAAAAAGATCATCTGTTAATATTGTTGGAATCGATTGAGAGTAAGGTACAACTTACAATGGAGGCGGTTTCAGCGCTGGATAATAAAATTGATCGAGTAGAAGAACGATTGACAGAAAAAATTGATATTGTCGATTGCAAAGTCATGGGATTGAGCAAGCGCCTTGATTCAGTTGAAGAACGTCTCTCCAGTGAGATTGCAGAAGTCCGTGCCGATCTGGCGGGCCACCGCAACAACACTGAGCTGCACCATACAAAACCGAAACGTCCGCTGAAAAGAGCATAAATCCTTTGAATCCAAAAACAAAAATCATTTGCATTGCAAATCAGAAAGGCGGTGTCGGTAAAACGACCACCGCCGTTAATCTTGCTGCTTCGCTGTCTGCGGCGGAACGGCCGACTTTGCTGATCGACATCGACCCGCAGGGCAATGCAACCAGCGGCGTCGGCATCGATAAAACGCGTCTGCGGCACACGATATACGATGTGCTGATAAACGGTGCTGATCCGCAAGATATCATTGTTGATACCGGACAACCGTTTCTGCATATCCTGCCGTCCAATGCAGATCTGGCCGGAGCTGAACTTGAGTTGATCACTGAAACCGGGCGCGAACTGAAACTGAAGTTTGCATTGGCTACGTTGATGGACCGGTATCGCTACGTGATTATCGATTGTCCGCCATCGTTGAACCTGATGACGATCAACGCCATGACAGCCGCCGACTCGGTGCTGATACCGCTGCAGTGTGAGTTTTATGCCATGGAGGGGTTATCCCAGATCTTGCAGACTATCCGTCTGATTCAGAAAGGTCTTAACCCGTTGCTGGTAATCGAGGGCATATTGTTGACCATGTATGATGCCCGCGGCAATCTCGGCAAGGAAGTGGCTTCGGAGATTCGAACCCACTTCCCGGAACAGGTCTTCGAATCGGTAATACCCCGCAATGTGCGTCTTGCAGAAGCGCCCAGTCACGGCAAGCCGATAATTTACTATGATATCACCTCGCGAGGCGCAGCCAGCTATATGCAGTTGGCCCGTGAGATTATCCAGAGGGAGGCGGTCAATGGCTAAAATAGGCGGCCTCGGCAAGGGCATGGCGGCACTGCTGCAGATAACTGAAACGGTTGACGAATCAAAGAACTACTTTATATGTCCGATTGAGAAGATTCGTCCCAATCGTAACCAGCCCCGCAAGCATTTTGCGCCGGAAAAACTTGAAGAGCTGGCGGCTTCGATAAGGGAGCAGGGGATTATTCAGCCACTGGTGGTAACCAGAAAAGATGATCACTACGAGATTATTGCCGGTGAACGGCGCTGGCGCGCGGCGCAGAAAGCCGGGCTGCACGAAATTCCGGTCGTGATTCGTGAGGCTACACAGGAAGCAGTGATGGAGTTGGCGCTGATCGAGAATATCCAGCGCCAGGATCTTAACGCGATAGAAGAAGCTCAGGCCTACCGATCACTGGTGGAGTCTTTCGGTATTTCCCAGGAAGATGTCGCCAGAAGGGTTGGTAAAAACCGGACTACCGTTACCAATTCGCTACGCCTGCTCAAGTTGCCGGAAGATATTCAGCGTGATATCGTCGAGGAGCGACTTAGCATGGGGCATGCACGGGCGTTGCTTTCCCTAGACAGTGCCGAGTTGATTGAAAGGGCACGCCATGAAATACTTCATCGCCAGCTTAGTGTTCGCGCCACCGAGGATCTTGTCAAAAAATTGAAAGTAAATCCCAACCCAAAACCGACCAAGCGTTTTCAACAACCGGATTTGCTGATGTCGTCGCTGGAAGAACAGCTCCAGAAACGATTCAAGTCCAAAGTAGCAATTCGTAAGGTGGGGCAAAGGGGAGGGCGGCTGGAAATACACTTCAATGATTCCGATGAGTTGACCCGCATAGTCGATCTGCTGGATATCTAGTAAACTCAAAAAACAGTCAAATAGATGCAATTGTCTTGACAGCCTGCTAATTACTATGATAGTTAGTCGCTGTTTACACCATTTCTGGGATACAGTATACATCTCAGCATACCTGCAAGGGGTAGGTCGTGATTGAATTAAACTTAGCATTCGTAGTTCAGCTGATTAACTTCGGCATCCTCGTCCTCGTTCTCAATATTTTCCTTTACAAGCCAATCCGTAAAGTACTTGCGGATCGTCGTGCCGTGATTGACTCTGCTCGCGACAAGACTGCATCTGTGGACGAGTTGGTTCAGGCCAAAATGACACAGTACGAAGCACGTCTTCGCGATGCCAAGTCTGGCGCCGGTGCAACCCGTGCCGAGGCGCTCAAGCAGGCCCAGGCCGAGGAGACGGCTGTACTGGAGAAGGCGCGCAAAGAGGCGTCCGAATCGCTGGCTTCAATTCGTACAAAGGTTGCCAAAGAGGCGGCTGATGCGCGTGCGTTGCTGAAGCAGCAGGCCGAAGTATTGTCCGGCGATATTTGTGAGAAAATCCTCGGGAGGAGCCTGTAGTCATGTTGATGGTATCCGATCGTACTAAGAAAATTGTATTTTCGCTGGCGTATGTTGCCGTGTTTGTTTTTGTGGCTGACGCCGGATTTGCTTCCGAAGCTGGCGGCGGGGCGCATCATCCCGACAGTGGCGCCCAGATGAAGGACTTTGCCTGGCGAGTGCTTAACTTTGCCGTTTTGGTGGGGATTCTCGTTTATGCACTCAAGAAAGCTGATGTCAAGGGTTCGCTGGCCGCGCGTCAGGCTGAGATAGAAAAAAGCCTGAAAGATGCTGAGGCGGCTCGTGATGCAGCCGAGAATAAATTGCGAGAATACAGTGCCAAGCTTGATCAGGCTTCTAAGGAAATTGACGATCTTCACGCGGCAATCGTCAGTGAGGGTGAGCGTGAAAAGAGCCGGATAGTTGCCGAGGCCAAGCTGGCTGCCGAGAAAATTGTTGCTCAGGCAGCGCTGTCGGCCGAGCAGGAAACGCTTAAAGCGCGTAACGAGTTGCGAGTGGAAGCTGCCCGTCTGGCGGTTGAGATTGCGACAGGAAAGCTGAGCAGCTCTATTCAGAAGAACGACCACGACAGATTTGTCGGTGAATATCTTGACAAGGTGGTACAGATCCAGTGATCAATAACACGATTGCGAGACGATATGCCAAGGCGCTGGTACAACTTGGTTCGGAAGGCGGCCTTGTGGACCAGTTTCGTGAGGAATTGGCCGCGGTAGATCGTCTTTTTGCCGGCAACTCCGAGTTGCGTGCCGCTTTTGGCGACCCTGCTCTTACGCTTGAACAGAAGAAGTCAATCATGAAAGAGCTGGTGGCAAAGCTGGCCTGCTCAGAGTTGGTTGGAAATTTTCTGTTGCTTCTGGTCGATAAGAATCGCACTGCTTTTCTTGGCCAGATTGTACACACCTATGAAAAACTTGCTGACGACTTTTCCGGCGTGATTCGCCCTGTTATCAGGAGTGCCTTTCCGCTTGATGATGGTCAGGTTAAAGCCATTCAGGTGGCACTTGAGAAGAAGAGCGGCAAGAAGGTGGTTCTGCAGGTACAGGTGGATGCGACTCTTCTGGGTGGTATCATTACCCAGATCGGCGACACCGCCTACGACAGCAGTGTCAAGACCCAGCTTAAACGGATTCAAGATATATTACAGAAGGGGTAGGAGTTTCCATGGAAATCAAAGCCGAAGAGATCAGCGAGATCATCAGAAAGCAAATCAAGGAGTATGGTAAGGAAGTTGAAGTGTCGGAAACCGGCACAATCATCTCCATTGGTGACGGTATTGCCCGTATTCACGGCCTGGCAGGCGCCATGGCCGGTGAGTTGCTGGAGTTTCCGGGCGGAGTGTCCGGCATGGTTCTTAACCTTGAAGAGGACAATGTCGGTGCTGCTATTCTTGGTGAATTTGCCGAGATCAAAGAGGGTGACACCGTCAAGCGTACTGGTCGCATTACCGAGGTGCCTGTTGGCGACGCACTGATCGGCCGCGTTGTTAACGCAATCGGTCAGCCGATTGATGGCAAGGGTGCTATCAATACCAGCAGCTTCAGCAAGGTGGAGATCAAGGCCCCCGGCATCGTTGACCGCAAGTCGGTTCACCAGCCGATGGCAACCGGCCTGAAGGCGATCGATTCCATGGTTCCAATCGGACGCGGCCAGCGCGAGCTGATCATCGGCGACCGACAGACCGGAAAAACCGCTGTCGCACTCGATACGATCATCAACCAGAAAGGCGGCGACGTGGTTTGTATCTATGTCGCCATCGGCCAGAAGCGTTCCACGGTTGCCCAGGTTGTTTCCAAGCTGACCGAGCACGGCGCCATGGACTACACGATCGTTGTTGCCGCTACCGCTTCCGAGTCTGCCCCGCTTCAGTTCATCGCTCCCTACACCGGCGTTACCATGGGCGAGTTCTTCCGCGATACCGGTAAGCATGCCCTGATCATTTATGATGACCTTTCCAAACAGGCCGTTGCCTATCGTCAGCTCTCCCTGCTGCTGCGCCGTCCTCCAGGACGTGAAGCTTACCCTGGTGACGTATTCTATCTGCACAGCCGTCTGCTGGAGCGCGCCTGCAAACTATCCGATGCTCGTGGAGCCGGATCATTGACCGCACTGCCGATCATCGAGACCCAGGCTGGTGACGTTTCCGCCTACATCCCGACTAACGTAATCTCGATTACCGACGGCCAGATCTATCTGGAGTCCGACCTGTTCTTCTCGGGTGTTCGTCCGGCTATTAACGTTGGTCTCTCTGTTTCGCGTGTTGGCGGTTCCGCACAGACCAAATCAATGAAACAGGTTGCCGGTACGTTGCGCCTCGACCTGGCCCAGTATCGCGAGATGGCGGCATTCGCCCAGTTCGGTTCCGATCTTGACAAGGCCACCCAGATGCAGTTGGCTCGTGGCGAGCGCTTGGTTGAAGTTTTGAAACAGCCCCAGTATCGCCCGATTCCAAACGAGAAGCAGGTTGTAATCATCTTTGCCGCCAACAACGGCTTTATGGATGAGCTGCCGGTTGCTGTTCTCAAGCGTTACGAAACAGAACTGTATTCTTTCTTCGACAACCGTCAGGCTGAGTTGCTGGTTGAACTTCGCGACAAAAAAGCGATCGATGATGACCTGAAGAAGCGCATGATATCCGCACTGGAGCAGTTCAAAAAGGAATTTACCGCTTAAGCAAGGACGGATTGAAACATGGCGAGCCTTAAAAGCATAAAAAAACGGATTGTCTCCGTAAAAAATACGCGCCAGATCACCAAGGCCATGAAAATGGTTTCGGCGGCAAAGCTGCGCCGGGCACAGGAAAACGTGGTGGCTGCCAGGCCATATGCAAAGAAGCTTGGTGAAGTGCTGCAGTCACTGGCCGGTAATCTCGAAGGTGATCTGCATCCTCTGCTGGAAAAACGTGAAGCCAGAAAGCTTCTGTTGATAGTCGTGACATCGGATCGCGGTCTGTGTGGTGGCTTCAACACCAACCTGTGCAAGGCCGGTGAACGTTATATCAAGGAAAAACAAGGCGCATTCGAACAGATAAGCGTAATGACGGTCGGTCGTAAAGGTTACGAGTATTTCAAGAACCGTCTTACGGTGTATAAGAACTTCACAGGAGTGATCTCCAAACCTACTTATCAAGTCGCCGCCAAGCTTGGTCAGGAGGTCATTGATGGATTCCTGGAAGGCGAATATGATCAGGTCGAATTATTATACAACTCTTTTCGCACGGTCATGACACAGGACATAACATTCCAGCAGCTTCTTCCGGTTGTGCCTGAAGAGAAAGCAGTTGTGGATGAAGCACCGGTGGAATACATCTATGAACCGTCGGTTGGAGAGCTTTTGGCTGAAATATTGCCGAAAAACATCGAGGTACAGCTCTTCAAGTCCATGCTGGAATCGGTTGCCGGCGAGCATGGCGCCCGTATGACCGCCATGGACAGCGCCTCCAAAAACGCATCCGAGATGATCGGCAAGCTGACGCTGCAATACAACCGTGCCCGTCAGGCCGCCATTACAACGGAATTGATGGAAATCATCTCCGGCTCGGAATCCATCAAGGGATAATATTTAAGATCGAACACTATATGAGGCCTCAGGGCCGCAGGAGGACTAAGTTCCATGAGTCAGAACACTGGAAAAATATCGCAGGTCATCGGCGCAGTTATTGACGTCGAGTTCGAGCCCGGCAAACTGCCGGAGATCTATCACGCACTCAGGGTTACCAATCCGGC
>MGZK01000114.1 GCA_001802125.1 Geobacteraceae bacterium GWC2_55_20 | reverse complement strand
TCTTTTACACACTCTCTGAAGCTCCGTAAACCGGGGTTGCCAGCGTGAGGCCGGGGTGTCTTCTATGAAAAAAACAAACCTGTTGTTTATCACGGTCATAAGCCTGTCATGCTCTGCGGGCTTTCCCGCTTCAAGCAGTGGATTCGGCGCTCCGATCATCCAATGGAGCTATGGCGGTTGCTACAGTTCCTGGTGCGAAACCGGGTGGTATTCATCGCCGGCCGTTGCCGATCTGGACGGTAACGGAACCAGGGAAGTGATTGCTTCAGCATATTCGATCGTCAATCTGGATGGTGCCAGCGGCGCCCTCAACTGGCGCGTGGCCTCCGGTCATGACCGTTCTCAGCCAACTGCGACCAATGTCGGTCGCACCTGGCCGAACGTGGTGATCAAGGATGTTGATGGAGACGGCCAACTGGAAATCATCTCGGCCCATAGCGGAGGTTTTGTCTCAGTATACGCGCGGGACGGCTATTTCAAGCCCGGTTGGCCTCAGAATCCGGTAGAAAACGAGTTGCGCGGTCTGGTGGTGTCTGATCTGGACGGTAACGGTGACATGGAAATCCTGGTGACTGCCGCCCGGGGCAGCGCGATCAATACCTGGGTTTATGAACATACCGGCGCTGTGAGGGGCGGATGGCCGCAACTGAGTGACAGCAACGGTTATGCCTGGGGGGTGTATAACAACAATGTTGCGGTGGGTGACATTTCCGGCGATGGCGCCGCGAAAATCATCGTGCCTTCCGATGTGCACTACATCTGCGCCTACAATCCGGATGGAAGCAAGATCCAGGCTAGTTCCATTTACGGCGATATTGTCTGGGGCAAAGTCGGCGTCTGGGAGAGCTTGATCCCGGAACTGCGGGGGTGGGGGAAGTGTGACGGTGTGCGGGAGGAAAGCTATCGTACCAATTTCGCCGACGGCGCCAGCGTGGTTGCCGATGTGAATCAGGATGGGATTCCGGAAATAGTCGCCACCGGAAATATGTATGATTGTTATACCGGCTATCCTCCGAGCAGATACAATGCGGTCTACATATTTAACGCCGACCGCAGCCGTTTCAAAGATACGGTCAACGGGTTTGACTGGGAGACTATTCCTATTGATACCGGCGCACCGTTAAGTGAGGATTACAGCGTTATCGAGAGTAATCAACCGAATCCGGTGGTGGTCGATCTTGATAACGACGGTTTCAGGGAAATCCTCTATCCATCCTACGATGGCAGGCTGCATGCCTTCTGGCTGGACAAAACCGAGCATCACAACTGGCCCTTTTCCGTCCATAAACCTTCCGAGGGCTATTACCGTTTTGCTTCGGAGCCGGTGGTGGCGGATCTGGACAATGACGGCTTTGCGGAAGTGATTTTCACCTCCTGGCCGGCCAAGACCAGCAGCGCTCCACTTTGGTTGGGGAAGCTCCATATTCTCAACTATCAGGGCACGCCCATTCATGAGGTGGACCTTCCGGCTCCCAGGTCATCGTCGGTGTACTGGAACGGCGCCTTGGCCACGCCAACCCTGGCGAATATCGATGACGACCCGAACCTGGAAATCGTCATTAATACAGTTTCCGCCGGAGTAGTCGCGTTTGAGGTGCCCGATTCGGCCAACGCCCGCATACTCTGGAAAACCGGACGCGCTGGGCAGACTTACAAGCAGAATCCCGCCTTGTCCGTGGCTCTGGCCGGGAGCGGCGGCGGGACGGTTGCCAGCGCACCGGCCGGGATCAACTGCACCACCGGCACCGTTGGCGCCTGCTCCGCAAATTTTACCAGCGGGACATCCGTCACACTGGCCGCCAGCCCGGACTCCGACTCGCTCTTTGCCGGGTGGGACGGTGAGTGCGCCGGCTCAGGCGGCTGCGCTTTTACAATAAGCGCCGACAGCAGAGTGACCGCGACTTTCGATTATGTACAGCCGGCGCGGACGTCCACCACGTCGTACTTCGACACCCTCTCGGCCGCCTACGCGGCTCTGCCGGTTTCCACCGGCGGGACGATTCAGGCACGCCAGTTCACGTTCGTGGAAAACCCGAACCTCAACCGTTCGATTCCGGTAATTCTGCTGGGGGGCTTCAATCCCGCCTATACGGACAACAGTGGATACACCACCATCCAGGGGACCCTGACGGTGACTCTCGGCTCTCTCACGGCGGACAGGGTTGTCATCAGATGATTACGGGGGACAAAAGCCCCTGCTGGTTACTAAACGTCATTAAGGAACAAACGATGAGACTTGTTTATTTTGGAATTATTGCACTGACACTCACGGCCTGTGCCACTCAATCTCCATTAAAAGGGCGTAAATCAATCGACCAGGTGCCCATGTATGGCGGGATGAACAGAAGCTCCGTGCCGCGGCTCAAAGCCGCAGATGAGAGACTCGTTGAGGGTTCCTTAAGAAAATACGGTAACCGGGAAAAGGCCGCTGCCGAGTTGGTGGAGCGCGGAATCAGGTTTTATCTGCAGGGCGATCTGGCCTTTGCCATGAAACGCTTCAACCAGGCCTGGATTCTCAACCCGGACAATCCGGAAGTCTACTGGGGGTTTGCTTCCGTTCTCAAGGAACAGGAGAGCTATTGCGAAGCGATGAACATGATCGATAAATCGCTGTCGTTCGGCAGGTATTTCACGGGTCTTTATGCCGATGCCGGACGTATTATAGTTCTTTGTACCGTGTCGGATTCGAGCTTGTCCCTGGATCAGAGAAAGAAACGTCTGCAGAGAGCGGAGACGTTGTATGCCGAGGCGTCACGGAGAGATGACAACAAGGGCTACGTCTTCGCATCCCGAGCCACGGCTTGCTACTGGCTGGGTGATTACGCCGACGCCTGGCGCATGGTGAAAAAGGCCCGGGAAGCTGGTACGCCGCCACAGGATGAATTTCTGTCCATGCTTCGAAAGAAGATGCCCGAACCGCCAACTATGTAGATGCGTTCAAGCCAGGGTTGGAGTTGATAAGAGCGGTTTGGAACCGATACGATCGTGATGTTGTAATACTACTATAAACTGGAGGGTTTAATGAAAGAGAAGTTATTGCTGTTGTCAGTTGTGATGTTGCTTGCGGGCTGTTCTTCGGTCGGAAGCCTCGGCATGGTTGTCAGAAGCACCGCGGATCCGGGGGCGCTTCTGAAAAACCAGACATCGTTCCGCGAGATTGGCCCGGCATACGGAGAAGCGTGCCGTTTTTTTGTTCTGGCCGTGCTTCCCTTCGGCCAATCCGATGTGGCAGCGGCGGTTGACGAAGCATTAAGCGCGTCCGGTGGCGATGCATTGCTGAATGTCACGGTATCAAGCAGTCTTTACGGCTTTATCCCGGTCTATAATTTTTTCAGTTATACCTGCACCAATGTCAGAGGTATAGCCGTTAAATTCGAGGACAAGAAGTCCTGATTTCAGGTTTGAACTCAGCTTATCTGTAATATAATGCCTGATTCGTTGTTGTTTAAAATTTATTTGTGATTATTGAGAGTTTTATGCAATAAATAACCACTTTAATGATGAGCGTATTGGGGGTAAATAAGATGAGAACAATTATGCTTGTATTGGTGTGTTTTATTTGCACAGTGCTGTTTTCTGCCGAACGCTCGCCAGCAGAGACTTATCAGTACGTTGACGAAAAAGGTACCATGAGCTTTACGGACAACCCCGTATCCATACCTAAAAGCGCCCGCAAAAGTAAAAGCATGGGTGACATTGATAACGGCGACGATTCGGTCACCACTTTTCGGCTCATCAACAATCACGTCATCGTAGCGGTTTCAGTTATATACAAGGGGCGAGAAGTAAAGGGGCAGTTCGTGTTCGACACCGGCGCAAATTCCTCGGTGATCAGCCCCGATATTGCAAGACGTCTTGACATCCGTGACAGCGATACCTCGGTTGCAATGATGCAGGGCGTTGGCAGTGCCGGGGCAGTAAGTACCGTCGTGCTCGATGCCATTAAGCTTGACGGGAAAGCGGCCGGCAACCTGGAAGTAAGCGTGGTAAGGTTTGCTAATTACGACGGGCTGCTGGGAATGGATTTTCTGGCCGGTAAGAAATTTCAAATTGACTATCATGGCCGCAAGATTCGCTGGATGTAGTCACGAGGATGTCAATCCTGATCCCAATATTTTGGAGTTGATATGTGTCGAATACTTTCACTGCTGATCATTTCGGTGTTTTTACAAGTAAACCTTTCCCATGCCATTTCCGTAATCTGGAGTAACGGAAAATTGTTGCACGAAAGCAATGGCAATGCTGTCATCGACAATCTGGTAGAGGATGTGCTCTTTCTTGTTCCGGAAGATATGTCGCAGTCATTGGCCCCTCACTATGACAAACTGCTTGGCGCCGCCCGTTTCAATCCTAAAAACAGTTACTTTTCCCATCGCGTAACGGATATAAACCGATTTAAGGATAATTATTACAACATAGCCTCCCAGTACATTAAGAAGAAGTCGGAAGAAAATCTTGCCCGGATGCTCGGTAACACTATCAAGGACATCGTGGAACTAAGCATGCAGTCAAGCAAGTTCGACCCAACCAACGAAAACCTTAAACTGAATATGCACAACTTTTTTTCCCGGGTTCCAAACAACACCTACACAGTAGTTTTGAACGGCTGCGGAGATCGTTCTTTTGACGCGATAGTCGCAGATATCTCCGATTTGAGAAAGTTAAACAAGGAGTTGGTTTATCCCTATCTTGTTGAGCATACTGCCGAATTGTGGACCAGCATATGGATATCGGCTGGTAACAAACCAACTGTCCGGATGCAGTCGTTCGTGAGGCAACCTCCCCAGATTCGTCAGCATATGTGGGCATATACACCCATGATTGACGCCAATGACTCCATAATCATCAGGGACAGCAAGGAATCGGCCATTGCTTCCCAATATGGCGATAATCACACCGGTGCCGTGAAGATCCTCGAAAAAAGATACTACGAAAATATCAAAACCATCGTGAAACAGATTCATGCTGAAGCTGAACATAGCAAATATAAAAGAGAGCATAATATTCGTGATGACTACGAAATTATCAATACCGACGATATGAAGAAAGCGGTTGACGCTCAGGCGGTATGGTACCGGAAGAACGGCAATCCAAACTCGATCTGCAAAATCGAAACTGCGCCAAAGACACCCGACTCGTTGGCAGCCAAGGTTCAATCATTGACTAAATAATCGCCATAGGCGTTTGAACGCTTTATCGAACTATTCTCTGAATGCGCATGAATGCAGCTGAAGTCTGCCCTGAACGAGGCTTTCACCCAGCTGTTATCATGCGCATGTTTTTGTTTTGCCCGGCACGGATGATGGTATATACTTCGCCAGTTTCATTAGATGTGATCTCACTGACGGAGTGCCGGATGATAGCCTGTTTTCAACCTGTGACACGTGGTATCGCAGCTGCAGCTTGCGTTTTATTGATCCTGGCGACAGCCGGTTGTGCAAAGAAGGCCGAAAAACCAAAGGGGCGTCCGCCGGCGCTGGTGGTTACCGCTGCCGCGACGCAGCAGGACGTGCCGGTCCAGCTCAGGGCCATCGGCACGATGGAGGCTTCGGAGAGCGTCGTGGTCAGGACCCAGATCAGCGGTGAACTGGTCAGGGTGGCCTTCCGCGAGGGTCAGGACGTCAGCAAAGGGCAGCTGCTGTTTCAACTGGATCCGCGCAGCTACCAGGCGGCCCTGAGAAAGGCCGAGGCGGCGCTGGCCCGCAACCGTTCCATCATGGCCAATTCCGCCCGCGACTACGAGCGCTATTCGCAACTGGTCAGGGAAGGCATCGTTACCCAGGAGCAGGCCGAGGGGTTTCGCACCAGATCCGAATCGGCGGCAGCCGATGTGGCCGCCGATCAGGCCGCGGTCGATAACGCCCGGGAACAGCTGGGCTACTGCACGATCACCGCGCCGATCAGCGGCCGCCTGGGTGTGCTGGCGGTCAACCGCGGCAACGTGGTCAAGGCCAACGAAACCGTGCTGGTGACGATCAACAAGGTTTCCCCGATCCACGCCTCGTTTACTATCCCCGAAAAAGAGCTGCCGGAAATCAAGCGCCGCATGGCCGCCGGAAAGGTCGCGGTGCAGGCGGAGCTGGCCGGGAATTCCGGTACGGAGCAGGGCGTCGTATCATTCCTCGATAACACCGTCGATCCGACAACCGGCACGATCCGGCTCAAGGCGCTCTTCGACAATCCCGGCAAGCAGCTCTGGCCGGGACAGTTCATCAATCTCTCCATTACCCTGGAAATCAGGAAAAACGCCGTGGTCGTTCCCGGCCAGGCGGTCCAGACCAGTCAGAAGGGACAGTTCGTGTTCGTGGTCAAACCGGACGCTACCGCCGAGATCCGTCCGGTCACGGTCGGGCCTGCCGCCAGGGGCATGAGCGTTGTTCTCACTGGCCTCAAGCCGGGGGAACAGGTTGTGATCGACGGCCAGATGCGCGTCGTGCCGGGTGGCAAGGTCGAAATAAAACAGCCTGAAAAACCGGCGCCGCCCAGGGCTGGGCAGCCTGAGCCGGCGGTAAAATCGGGGACGGTGGGCGCCAGCGCCAGATGAATATTTCCGAACTCTTCATAAGACGCCCGATCATGACCAGCCTGGTGATGCTGGCGGTGATGATCTTCGGCCTGTTCGCCTACAAGCTGCTGCCGGTCAACAGCCTGCCCAATATCGACTACCCGACCATCCAGGTGCGCTCTGACCTGCCCGGCGCCAGCCCGGAGACCATGGCCTCGGCCGTGGCAACCCCGTTGGAACGGCAGTTTTCCACCATTGCCGGCCTGGACTCGATGAACTCCACCAACGGCCAGGGCATCTCGATCATCACTCTCAAATTCTCGCTGGAAAAGAGCATCGATTCGGCCGCACAGGACGTGCAGGCGGCCATCTCCAAGGCGGCCCGCCAGCTTCCCCAGGGCATGCCGACCCCGCCTTCCTACCAGAAGGTCAACCCGGCCGACCAGCCGGTGCTGTACCTGGCTCTCAGCTCGCCGACCCTGCTGTTGTCGGAGGTCAACGAGTTCGCCGACACGGTCATCGCACCGCGCATCTCGATGGTCAACGGCGTGGCCCAGGTGCTGGTCTACGGTTCCCAGAAGTATGCGGTACGTGTGCAGCTTGACCCCAGGGCGCTGGCCAGCCGCAAGATCGGCATCGATGAGGTCGCAGCGGCCCTGGATAAATGGAATGTCAACCTGCCCACCGGCGGCCTGCAGGGGGCCAGCCAGGCCTTCACCATCCAAGCCACCGGACAACTCTACGATGCTGATGCCTTCAAGCCGCTGATCGTCGCCCATCGTGGCGGCGCGCCGGTGCGACTCCAGGATGTGGCTATTGTTTCCAACAGCGTCGAGAACGACAAGATCGCGGCCTGGTTCAATACCAAGGGGGTTTCCACCCGCGCCATCGTGCTGGCAGTCCAGCGCCAGCCCGGTGTCAACACGATCGAGGTGGTGGACAGCATCAAGCAGCAGCTCCCCTCCTTCCGCAGCCAGCTTCCCGGATCGGTTGAGCTGAACGTCCTCTTCGACCGTACCGAGTCCATCCGTGAATCGGTCAGTGAGGTCAAGTTCACCCTGCTGCTGACCATTGCCCTGGTGGTCATGGTTATTTTTGTTTTCCTGCGCAATGTTTCGGCCACGATCATCCCCAGCCTGGCCGTGCCGCTCTCTATCATCGGCACCTTTGCGGCCATGTACGCGCTGGATTTCTCGGTCAACAACATCACGTTGATGGCGCTGACCCTGTCGGTCGGTTTTGTCGTCGATGACGCCATCGTGATGCTGGAGAACATCGTTCGGCACATGGAGCATGGCGAGAAACCGCTGGAGGCCGCCTACCGCGGATCGAAGGAGATTGGCTTCACGATCCTCTCCATGACGATCTCACTGGTGGCTGTCTTCATTCCTGTGCTGTTCATGGCCGGCATGCTCGGTCGCATGCTGCACGAGTTTGCCCTTACCATAACCGTGGCGATTCTCATATCGGGGGTGGTCTCCCTGACCCTGACACCGATGCTTTGCAGCAGGTTCCTGAAGCCGCCGGCCGAGCTTAATCACGGCCGTCTCTACAATTTCATGGAGCGCTTCTTCAGCGGCATGCTGAGCATGTATGAACGCTCGCTTTTGAAGGTGCTCCGTTTCCGTCGCACCACGATGCTGGTCACGCTGATCATGGCGGTGATCACGGTCTGGCTGTTTACCAGGATGCCGATGGGGCTGCTGCCATCGGACGATATCGGCGCCATCTTTGCCACTACCGAGGGGGCCCAGGGGGTCTCCTTCGAGGAGATGAAACGCCAGCAGAAGAAGGTGATGGATATCGTGCTGCAGGAACCCAACGTCGAGGCATTTATGTCCTCGGTCGGCGCCAGCGGCAGCCGGGTCGGCTCCAACTCCGGTTTCCTTTTCATGAAACTCAAATCGCGCCACGAACGCAAACTGAACGCCGACCAGGTGATACAGAAACTGCGTCCCAAGGTGTCATCGGTGCCGGGGATCATGGTCTTCATGCGCAATCCGCCTTTGATCCAGTTGGACACCACCCAGAGCAAGGCGCTGTACCAGTTTGTGCTGCAGTGCCCCGATTCTGATGAACTCTACCGTCAGGCGACGGATTTTGAACATAAGGTGCGCGCTTTGCCGATGTTGCAGGATGTGACCAGCGACCTGCAGATAAAAAACCCGCAGGTCAACCTGGAGATCGATCGCGACCGGGCCGCGGTGTTGGGGGTGACCGCGGAGCAGATCGAGGATACGCTCTATTCGGCCTATGGTTCGCGGCAGGTTACCACGATCTATTCACCCACCAACCAGTACCGGGTCGTGATGGAGGTGGAACCGCGCTACCAGCAGGACCCTTCTGCGCTGGGGCTGCTGTATGTACGCTCCGCGAGCGGGCAACTGGTTCCGCTTGCGTCGCTGGGAACCCTCAAGAGCAGCCTGGGGCCGCTGTCGGTCAACCACCTGGGCCAGATCACCTCGGTGACGATCTCGTTCAACCTTAAACCGGACATTCCGCTGGGTGATGCGGTGACTGCGATCGAAAAGGAGGCCAAGAGCCTGCCTGCCGCGATCACAACCGGCTTCCAGGGGACCGCAGAGGTTTACAAGGCCTCGACCAAGGGGCTGGCGCTGCTTTTGATCATCGCGATCGTCGTCATTTATATAGTGCTGGGGGTGTTGTACGAGAGCTACATCCACCCGCTGACGATCCTTTCCGGTTTGCCGTCGGCCGGCTTCGGGGCGCTGATCACGCTGTTGATCTTCGGCAAGGACCTCAACCTGTACTCCTTCGTCGGCATCATCATGCTGGTGGGGATCGTCAAGAAAAACGCCATCATGATGATCGACTTTGCTCTGGAGGCGCAGCGCAGCGAGGGCAAGTCGCCGATGGACGCCATCTTCCAGGGCTGCATGGTCCGTTTCCGGCCGATCATGATGACCTCGATGGCGGCGCTGATGGGAACGCTGCCGATCGCAATCGGCTTCGGAGCCGGCGCCGATTCCCGCAGGAGTCTGGGACTGGCGGTGGTGGGTGGGCTGCTGGTTTCGCAACTGCTGACGCTCTATATCACGCCGGTGGTCTACTATTACATGGACAGGATCCAGGCGTGGGCTCTGAAAAGATTTAAAAGGCCTACAGGAATCAATTGATTTGTCGATTATTGATTAATGGTGCAGTATCGCAGACTGCAGAAATACAAACGCTTGAGGTTGCGGCATGGCTAAAACGGTTGCAATAAAAATTCCTTCCGATATCGAATACCGGGTGATAAGCAATGCTTTCGGGCTGATGTTTGCCTCGGCCGGGCTTCTGGCGGGTGCGATGGTGCAGCAGCGCAGTTTCGGTTACTGGCGCGATGACATCGTAATGCTGCTGATAGTGGCCTGGCTCGGATTCCGGCTTTTCAGAAATCTGTTGTCCACGCTGATGCTCTACCAGGACCAGTCACCGCCGCGACCGAGAAAAGCGCCTTCGGGAGCGTCTCCGGTCATGCCCGAGCAGGTGATTGCCGGCCAGATACCGGCCGTGACGGTTCCATCGGCGGAGCAGGTGGTGGAGGAGGTCGCAAAACGCATCGAGGCTAAGAGAATGAAGGCTGAACAGAGCAATAAATTCACGAAATGACGGGAACCATGCCGAATATAAACAAGCTTACAGTGGAAAATGTCGCGCATATGCTCGAACGCAGGGGATTGTTGTCGAAAGAGCAGCTCAAGGACGTGCTGGTACGTGGAAAGGACCAGGAACTGCGTCTCTATTCCCAGCATCACTCCGGCGCTTCACGACGCAGCCATGCCGGGGCGGAAACGGTTTCGCCGGCGGAAGTAATCGCTTCCTTCAACCTGGTGATACCATCAACCGCCGGACAACTCCTGAACGAGGATGCGGTTACCGAGGCTTTATCGGCGGTCACCGGGCTTCCATATTTAAAGATTGATCCTCTTCGCTTGAAACTCGACGTGGTCACCGAACACATACCGCGTCCCTTCGCGCTTAAAAACATGATCGTAGCGGTTGATGAGTCGGACGGCGTCATTACCGTGGCTGTCGCGGATCCTTTCAACGACACCGTTGTCAGCGGGCTAGCCTCGGCCCGCCGTCTGGAAATCCGGCGGGTGCTCAGTTCCAAGAGCGATATCATGAAGATCCTGCGTGAGTTCTACGGCTTCCGCGCCTCGGTGGTCGCGGCCGAAGCCGAGGCGACGACTTCGGTGGACCTGGGCAATCTGGAGCAGTATTTTAAAATCAAGGGGCATCACGAAACAATCGATGGAAGCGACAAGCATGTTGTGTCCGCGGTCGATTTTCTGCTTAACTATTCCTTCGATCAGCATGCCAGCGATATCCACATCGAGCCGAAACGGGAGACCGCGCTGATCCGTTTCCGGATCGACGGGGTCATGCACAACATCCATGTAATCCCCAAACAGCTGCATGCCCCTATAGTTTCACGGATCAAGCTGCTCTCGCGCATGGACCTGGCTGAAAAGCGCAGGCCACAGGATGGCCGTATCAAAACCAGTTTCAACAACAAGGACATTGAACTGCGCGTCTCGACTGTCCCGGTGGCGTTCGGCGAAAAAGTTGTCATCAGGGTTTTCGACCCGGACATCCTGCTGCAGGACCTGGACAGCATGGGTTTCTATCCGCGAGAAATGGCGCTCTACAATTCATTTTTGCGGCGGCCGAACGGCATCATCCTGGTGACCGGCCCGACCGGCAGCGGCAAAACCACCACGCTATATTCCTCGCTAAGATCGCTCTCTTCGCCTGAGGTCAATATCGTCACGGTGGAAGACCCGATCGAAATGGTGATGGAGGAGTTCAACCAGATCGGGGTCCAGCAGGCGATCGGGGTCGGTTTTGACAGTATTCTGCGAAACATCCTGCGACAGGATCCGGACATCATCATGATCGGAGAGATCCGTGACCGCGAAACGGCCGAGAATGCGGTCCAGGCCGCGTTGACCGGACATTTGGTGCTTTCCACGCTGCATACCAACGATGCCGTTTCCACCATCATCCGCCTGCTTGATCTGGGGGTGCCGCCGTTTCTGATTTCGGCCACCGTGCTGGGCATTGTGGCGCAGCGCCTGGTCCGCAAGATCTGTCCGGACTGCAAGACGGCCCGGACCCTTACCCGCGAAGAGTGCGACTATCTGCAATTGCCGCAGATAAAGCATACGGTCTGGGAGGGGGAGGGGTGCAAGAAGTGCCGCGGCACCGGTTACAAGGGGCGCAGCGGTCTGTTTGAAGTTCTGGATATCAACGAGAACATGAAAGCGTTGATCAGCGCTTCGGCGGAACTTTCCCGGATTGCGGCGGCCGCGCGTCAGGATGGGCTGGTCAGTCTGCGCGAGGTTGCTATCAAAAAGATGCTGGAAGGCGCGACTACCTACGAAGAAGTTATCTCCATGACCGGTTAGCCTTATTGATCCACTATTTACAGCTTGCCTTGCAGCAATCAATTCCGCTATAGTGCGGCTCCAAATTACCAATCTCCGAGTTGCAGAACCTGTCGGGTAAAACCCCATGGCCTGCAACCTGCGGGTGTCGCCGGAAACAGCGCCGCCCTCCTTTAGAAAAGGGGAATCGTGTAAATGACAAAACGCCGCGCCGGTTTGTCCACGCCCCTTTTCCATCGAGAGAAGGGGTTTTTTTGTCTGCCGCGATACAATTAATATCAGTCCGGAGGATTTTAATGATTAGAAGAGCGGAATCGTCTGCAACCGGGAGATTGCGATGGAGCTGATTCTTGACGGCTTTATTACCGCGCTGAAGCTGATCTTCTCGCTGGACCGGGAGGTGCTGGAGGTGACTCTGCTGTCGCTCCGGATCTCCTGCAGCGCCACACTGGCCAGCCTCTTTTTGGGGATTCCGTTCGGCGTGTTCCTGGCGCTGGCCGCTTTTCCGGGGCGCCGTTTCGTGATCAGCCTGGTCAACACCGGCATGGGGCTGCCGCCGGTGGTGGTGGGCCTGTTCGTGACGATCTTCCTCTGGCGCAACGGCCCGATGGGTTTCCTGGAGATCCTCTATACGCCGCTGGCGATGGTGCTGGCCCAGACCGTGATCGCCACACCGATCGTCACCGGCATCACCATTGCTTCGATCCAGAATCTGCCGTCCAATCTCAAGCTCCAGGTGCGGGCGCTGGGCGCAACCCGGCTGCAGACCGTCTGGATACTGGTGCGGGAATCGCGCCTGCCGCTCCTGGCAGCGGTGATGGCCGGATTCGGCGGAGTCATCTCCGAGGTCGGCGCCTCGATCATGGTGGGTGGCAACATCAAGGGGCAAACCCGCGTGCTGACCACCGCCACCGTGATGGAAACCGGCAAGGGCAATTTCGATGTGGCGATAGCTTTATCGCTGATCCTGCTGTCGCTGGCTTTTGGCGTCAACTACCTGCTGACCGTGATCCAGCAGCGCGAGCGTCCGCGATGAGCACAGTAATGCCGATATTGCAGGTGGAGGCGTTGAAGATCAGGCGCGGCGGCGTGCAGGTGATCGACCTGCCCCGTTTTTCCGTGGCCACAGAACAGAAGGTGGCGGTGATCGGGCCGAACGGCGCCGGCAAGTCCAGCTTCCTGCTGGGGCTGGCCTGCCTGATTGCCAGGGATGGCGGCAGGATCTCGTTCAATGGCAGTGAGGTTACTAAACGCGACGAAAACGCCTATCGGCGCCAGATTGCGATGGTTTTCCAGGAGCCGTTGCTGTTCGATACGACCGTGCTGGATAACGTGGCCGAGGGGTTGCGGATTCGCGGCACAAAACGTTCCGAGGCCAGGGAACTCGGCATGGAAAGCCTGGAGCTTTTCAAGATCGGCCACCTGGCCGGCCGCTCGGCGCATAAGCTCTCCGGCGGTGAAGCGCAGCGGGTCAGCCTGGCGCGCGCTTTTGCCGTCAAGCCGAAACTGATCCTGATGGACGAGCCCTTTTCCAGCCTGGACCTGCCGACCCGTATCGTGCTGGCGGAGGACCTGGGGCGGATTCTGCACGAGTCCGGGACCGCGGCGATCATCGCCACCCACGACAGGATCGAGGCGCTGCGGGTGGTGGACCGTCTGGTTGTGATGGATAAGGGCACGATCGTTCAGGAGGGGAGTCCGGCCGAGGTGATGGAAAATCCGGTCAATTCTTTTGTGGCCGCCTTCCGCCGCACGACCGTTCATACGACGAAATGATGCTTCGGATTGGGAGGGATCAATGTCCGGCACTTCCTTCTCTGTGATGCCTGGTCCGTTTCAGCAACAGCAGCAGCGGCATGATCACCAGGAAGGTCAGGCCGATTATGAAGAAGATGCGGTTGAAGGCCAGTGCGCCCGCCTGCCTGCGGACTTCGCCATAAACCATCCCCAGCGCGCTGCCGTCAGCCTGGGAGACAGCCATCCCCTTGGTGATCAGGGTCTGCTTCAGCCCCTCGAAGCGGGTCTGCCAGATCGGATTATAGGGATTGATGTTGGCAACAAGGCTGGTCTGGTAGAACTGCTGATAGCGAGCCAGCAGGGTGGCTGCCATGGCGATGCCGACGCTGCCGCCGATGTTGCGCAGCAGGTTGAACATGCCGGTGGCATTGCCCATCTCATCCCTTGAGATTGTCGCCAGCGTGACGGTTGTCAACGGCACGAAGATCATCGCCAGCCCGAATCCCAGAACTATTCTGGGCCAGGTGTAGTTCCAGAAGGCCCCCTGCAGATTCAGCCCCTGCATGATGAACATCGAACCAGCTCCCAGCATCAGCCCCATAAACACGATCTTGCGTCCGTCGCGCTTGGCCAGCGCAGCCCCTACGAAGGGCATCGTGATCAGGGTCGCCACGCCGCCGGGAGCCATGACCATGCCGGCATCGGTGGCCGAATAGCCCATCAGGGTCTGCAGAAAGAGTGGAATCATTACGATCGAACTGTAGAGGCAGAAACCGACCACGAACATGATCAGGTTGCCGGCCGAGAAGGATACATTCTTGAACAGGCGCAGGTTGATGATCGGGTGTTCGTGGGTCAGTTCGACCCAGATCAGCGCCATCATCGAAATGATGAATACCGCGCTGAAGGTTATGATGAAAGACGAGCTGAACCAGTCCTCCTGTTGCCCCTTGTCCAGTACGACCTGCAACGACCCCATGCTGGTCGTCAGCAGAAAAAGTCCCCAGTAGTCGATTTTGAGCGCCGTGGCCCGCTGCCGCAGATAGGCCGGGTCAAAGATGAAAAAGGCGCACAGAACCATGGCGATGATGCCGATCGGCAGGTTGATGTAGAAGATCCAGCGCCAGCTCATGTTGTCGGTGATCCAGCCCCCCAGGGCCGGGCCGACGATCGGGCCGAACATGGCCCCGACGCCGAAGATGGCCATGGCCATGCCGCGCTGGTGCGGCGGAAAGGTCTCCATCAGGATCGCCTGGCTGATTGGGATCAGCGCCCCTCCGGCCGCCCCCTGCAGGATTCGGAAGAAAATCAGCGAACCCAGGTTGGGGGCAGCGCCGCACAGGAGCGAGGCCAGCGTGAAGAGCACGATGCAGGTCATCAGGAAACGCTTGCGCCCGAAAACGCGCGACAGCCAGCCGGTCATGGGCAGCACCACCGCGTTGGCGACCAGGTAGGAGGTCAGCACCCAGGTGACCTCGTCGGTTCCGGCGTTGAGGCTCCCCTGCATATGCGGAAGGGCCACGTTGGCCACCGAGGTGTCGATGATCTCCATGATCGCCGGCAGCATAACGGTGATCGTGATCAACCATTTGTTGATCGTTTTTTCATCTGTTGTTGTCATAGGTGTGTTGTCTGGTTGTCGTAGGGGCGAATCTTGTATTCGCCCAATCTTCGTATTCGCCCGTTTTTTTGCCCGTTCAGATTGTCAGGTGGTGATGGCACAAGGGCGATCACGAGGATCGTAGGAGCGGGCGATCACAAGGATCGCCCCTACGGATCAATTGAATGGATTTAAATCCCCGAGTACCTCGGCGGCGCTGCGTCCGGTCTGGATGGTCGGCACCACGCTCATGCCGACCCGCAGCAGGTGCGTCGGGTCAGAGCTGCCGTCGATGGCGATCTTGACCGGCAGGCGCTGTACCACCTTGACGTAATTGCCGGTGGCATTTTCCGGCGGCAGCAGCGAAAAGGCAGCGCCGGTGCCGGCCATGATGCTGTCCACCCGGCCGCTGAAGGTGCGTCCCGGATAGGCGTCCACGCTGAACTCTACCTTCTGTCCTGGTTTAATGTGGGTAATCTGCCTCTCCTTGTAGTTGGCCGTGATCCAGGCATCCTGCAGCGGGACCAGCGCCATCAACTGCTGTCCGGCCTGGATGTTGACGCCCGGTTCAATCGACTTCCTGGTGATGTAGCCATCGCGGGCGGCATGGATGCTGGTATAGGAGAGCTTCAGCCTGGCTTCGTCCAGCTGGGCTTGACGCTCCTGCACCTTGGCCCTGTTGCCGGTTTTGACTCCCAGGCCGGCCTCGGCCCGGGCGCGTTTCAGATTCTCCTGACTTTCCTTTAGCTGGGCCCGGGCGACCAGGTTGGCTGTTCGCAAACGGTCCAGCTGCTCTTTGGGGATCACCTCGCGCTGGTACAGTTTCTCTGCGCGCTCTAGATCAATCACACTCTGGTCATGACGCGCCGCAGCCGACTGCTGCGCGGCCTGGGCCGCATCGACCTTCAGGTATTCCCCGCCGGTTTCGTTTTCGGCTATGCCGACTCCGGCCGCGCTTTCCGCTACTTTCAGGCTATAATCATCCCGGTCCAGTTCCAGCAGCATGTCTCCCTTTTTGACAAACTGGTTGTCATTTACCAGTACCCGCGCCACTGTCCCGGAAACCTTGGCGGATACCGGCACGATTCGGGCTTCGATGAAGGCGTTGTCGGTCTCGACATGGGTTTTGCTCCTGACGAACAGGGTCACACCGTACCAGCTGCCGGCAATGACAATGATCAGCAGCGCCAGCAGTGCTTTTTGACGTTTGCTGAGAATCGGCTTCTTAGCAACAGGTGTTTCGGCTTGTATTTCACCGGTATTTACATCTTCTGACATCTGTTTCCTCCAGAATATTCGTTGCTTATAGCTCCCCGCTTGCCCTTTTCAGCCGCGCCGTGGCAATCTGGTATTCATAGCTGGCACGGTGGTAATCGGTCCGGGTCTGGGTTAAAAGTGTCTGAGCATCCAGCACTTCGGTGGCGGTGCCGACCCGTTCCCGGTAACGTTCCTTGTTGATCCGCAGGTTCTCTTCGCTCTGGCGGATGGCCGTTTCGGCCACGCTAATCCTTTCTTTCGATACAGCGATGTCGTTTCTGGCGCTGTTGATCTCAAGCAGGGCCTGTTCACGGGCCAGTCTGAGGTTGTCCTGTGACCGCGAGCGGTTCTTGATCGCCTTTTCCCTGGTTGCCGTGGAGGCGTAGCCGTCAAACAGGTTGAATCTGACTCCGAGCGTGGCCGACATGATAGTCTGTTCGCGCACCTTGTCGTTCTGCACGTAATCCAGTGCCACACGGCTGTACAGCTCCGGGAAGAAGCTGCCGCGGCTTTCGCTGACCTCGAACTCACTGGCTTCGACACCAAGCTGCAGGGCCTGAATATCGTGACGCTTCAGTATGATGGAAGCTAAATCATTATCATCTGCTTTAACTGTTATCAGAGTGTCGCTTTCGTCAAGTTCGGCCCTGAATCCGGATTGATTGCCGGTCAGGAAATTCAGCAGCAGCCAGCCGTTTTCGAGCCGGTTCCTGAGTGCCAGCAGTTTCTGGCGCGAGGCGGCCAGGCGGACATCGGCCTGCAGGACATCGTTGCGGGTCACTACCCCTTCTTCGAACAGTACCTGCGCCACCCGCCGGTGTTCGCTGACCTGGGTGACTTCGTCGGAAGCGGCGCTGATCAGTTTGCCGGTTTCCAGGAGGCCGAACCAGGTTTCAATCACCTGCAGCGCGACGTCGCTTCGTTTCGATTCAAAACTCTGGTAAGAGGCGTCGGCCGCAGCCCCTGCCTGCCGACTTCTGGAGTCGCGGCGGCCGAAGTCGTAGATCGTGTAACTGGCAGAGAGTCCGGCTGAGGCAAAATCCGCTTCCTGGGTTTCGGCGGTCCGTCCGCTGATGATGACCGCTTGCGGTTCCAGTTGCATCGTATATCCGGCCTGGGCGTCGATCCGTGGATAGTTGCCTGATTTGGCCAGGCGGACGTTCTCCCGCGCCAGGCCGGTATCCCAGGCGGCGCTCTTCAGGGACGGGTTGTTGGTCCTGGCTTGCTGCAGGCATTCCTGCAGTGTCAAGGGCGCGGCCCAGCTTTGGGCGGCTATGGCAAGCAAAACCATGCAATAAAGGCTAGCACGCTGGAAAGTCATAAACGGTCCTTTCTCCCCTCAGTATTATCAACATCCGGCGCAGTTCGCTGACTTCAGTTTCAGTCAGGCCATTGGTGAGCCTGGCCAGCGTCCGCGTCGCGCACTCGCTCAACGGGCCTTCCAGTTCCCGACCGCGGGCGGTCAGGTGGATCTGGTAGGCGCGCCGGTCGCGGGGGTGCGGACGGCGCTCTACCAGCCCGGATTTTTCAAGCCGGTCTATCAGCCCCCCCAGGGTGGTGCGGTCGATCTGCCCTGTTTCCGAAAGTTCGGTCTGGGTCAAGCCGTCCTCGCGCCAGAGAAATGCCAGCAGCGCGAACTGGGGCGGAGTCAGCTCGTACTGCTCGATCTCTTCCCGCAGCAGAGCCCAGGCGCGCTGGTATCCTTTGGAAAGCAGGAATCCGATACTGTTTTCTACGTCATACATTTATAAATACCTCGTAATCAAATCGTACTCAATCGGGATAGTCATTATACAGATAGTCAGTATGCTGTCAATGTTGAAGTCGCACGAATATGAAAAGTTCGCATTAGCGGGCTTTTCATATTCGGTGGGTAAGGTGAGTATAAGATGGTAGGAACAGCTGAATGCTGTTCAGACTCTCGACAACCAACGCTGGCCTGATCGAGATTTCATTGTTATGCAGTCAATGGAAATTAATGGAGAAACAAGCAGATGGAAGTGGTTTGAGCCGAATTCCCTAATCGCAACAACAAACGATCAATTGCTGCAAATATTTCCGAACGGTGTGATTGAACCGAAGCAAATGTAAGCGTACACATATGGGTGTCAACAGGCAAGTAGCCAATACATCAGCGAAGCTTTTAAACGAGAAAAGGGGGCATGCATCGAATGCAGCCCCCTTAAATATAGCAATTATATTCCGGATCAGCCGAGCGTATTGACCAGTTTGGTCAGGCGTGAAACATTCCTTGAAGCATTTGAACTGTGGATGACGCCTTTTGATGCGGTTGCGTCAATAACCGGAATCGCTGCCTTGAGAGCTGCTACCGCGGCATCCTTGTCTTTTGCTTCAACCGCTTCACGGACGCGCTTGATATATGTTTTCAGAGTAGAGGAAACGTGACGATTGCGTGCGTTCCTCTTTGCATTCTGCTTGATCCTCTTGATTGCCGACTTATGATGAGCCAAACCACACCTCCAATTAATTCATGCCGCTTTTTGAGTAATAAAATCGAGCTGAATTCATAGCACTTAAGATAATCCGATGTCAAGATAATTGTATTGAATAATGGAGCAAACGTACAACTCTGCGGGGTGGCATCTTTTAATAATTATATGGCGGCGTCGTAATCCTGCTTTTGCAAGGGCATGTAACAAGCCGTATTTGTTGATAAGATCTAAAGTTTGCCTTGTCCTAGGAATTTTGTCAGCCTCAGATAGATGTTTACTTATTGTTTTTTATATGATATTAAATTCAGCTCCAACAAAGAATAATTGTTTTATTATTCTGATATATTACCCAGGTGAAGGGAGGTGTAGACAGTGCTGGCAACCGAAAAGAAGCAGGAAATCATCAATGAATTCAAGAAACATGAAAGCGACACAGGTTCTCCGGAGGTTCAGATTGCAATTCTGACCGAGCGGATAACTTATCTGACCGAGCATTTCAAGATCCACAAAAAGGACCACCACAGCCGTCGCGGGCTTTTAAAGCTCGTCGGCCAGAGGAGGCGCCTTCTGGACTACCTGAAGGGCAAAGAGCTGGACAGGTACAAGAAGGTTATCGAACGACTCGGCATACGCAGGTAATGGAAGGCAGTATACCTGTCGCGTGCAGGTATATTGCCGACACCATTTCGTTGCTGTAGGCATTTTGAAAGAGGGCTTCGCGGCCCTTTTTATTTTTGTTGGGGACGTGGGTAGAGTTCCTCCCTGCCGGAGGAATTGTAGCGACGGCCCCAACGCAACCGTAGAGGAGAATTGGAATATGGAACAGATTGTACAGGTTGAGTTTGGCGGCAGAACGATTACAATGTCCACCGGCAAAATGGCCAAGCAGGCCAGCGGCGCCGTGGTGGTCAGTTGTGGAGATACGGTGGTTCTGGTGACTGCCGTGGCGGCGAAAAGTGCCAAAGAGGGGCAGGACTTCTTTCCCCTGACAGTCAATTACACTGAAAAGGCCTATGCCGGCGGAAAAATCCCCGGTGGTTTTTTCAAGCGCGAGGCAAGACCTTCCGATCCGGAGACATTGACTTGTCGTCTGATCGATCGTCCGATCCGTCCGCTCTTTCCGGAGAACTTCCTGAACGACACCCAGATCATGGCGACTGTCGTATCGGCCGACAAGGACAATGACCCCGCGATACTTTCGATGCTGGGCGCTTCCGCCGCATTGACAATCTCGGATGCCCCCTTCAACGGTCCGATTGCCGGAGTCAAGGTCGGACGAGTTGACGGCAAGCTGATCTGCAACCCTTCAGCCGAGGAACTTGAAAAGAGCGATATAGAAATAGTCGTGGCCGCCAGCCGCGATGCGGTCATCATGGTTGAGGGCGAAGCCAAGTTCGTTTCCGAAGCGGACCTGCTGGAGGCAATCTTCTTTGCCAAGGAAGCGGTGTTGCCGCTGATCGAGGCCCAGGAAGAACTGCAGCGCAAAGCCGGTGTTGCCAAGCGTGAAATCGCTCCGATCATCGTTGACGAGGCTCTGCTGGTCAGAGTCCGTGAATTGGCCTACGACCGGATCGGCGAGGCGGTCAAGCTCAAAACGAAACAGGATCGTCACAACCAGATCGATCTGATCAAGGCTGAAACCATCGAGGCCCTCAAGGATGAGTTCGAAGGCTCCGCCAAGCAGATCAAGGCATTTCTGGGCGACTTCGAATATGAGCGTGTGCGCGCCGACATCCTCGACACCGGCATCCGCATCGACGGCCGCACAACCACCACGGTTCGTCCGATCAGCACCGAGGCCGGCCTGCTGCCGCGTACCCATGGATCGGCCCTGTTTACCCGCGGTGAAACACAGTCGCTGGTCACCACCACCCTGGGTACATCCAGCGACGAGCAGCGCATTGACTCGCTCTACGGCGAGTCGCGCAAGCGCTTCCTGCTGCATTACAACTTCCCTCCGTTCTCGGTAGGCGAAACCAGCTTCCGTCTGGCTCCGGGCCGTCGCGAGATCGGTCACGGCATGTTGGCCGAACGTGCCCTTTCGGCCGTTATTCCCCAGCATGACGATTTCCCCTACACAATCCGTATCGTGGCCGAAACACTGGAGAGCAACGGTTCCTCTTCGATGGCGGCGGTCTGCGGCGGTTGTATGTCGCTGATGGATGCCGGAGTTCCGGTATCAGCCCCTGTGGCCGGTATCGCCATGGGCCTGATCAAGGAAGGCGAAAAATTTGCGATCCTGTCCGACATTCTGGGTGACGAAGATCACTTGGGCGATATGGACTTCAAGGTAGCCGGTACCTCCGAAGGTGTGACCGCGCTGCAGATGGATATAAAAATCGGCGGCGTAACCAAGGAAGTCATGCAGCAGGCTCTCAAACAGGCCCGCGAAGGCCGCCTGCACATCCTGGGCAAGATGGCTGAAACGTTGGCTGCTCCCCGCGCCGAGATGTCGTCCTACGCACCGCGCATCACGACCATCTGGATCAAGACTGACCGCATCCGCGACGTGATTGGAACCGGCGGCAAGAATATCCGCAATATCACCGAGACCACCGGCGTTACCGTCGATATCGAGGACACCGGTCGTATCAACATTGCCAGTACCAACAAGGAAGCCTGCGACCTGGCCATCCAGATGATCCGCGGCCTGACCGACGAGGCCGAAGAGGGCAAACTCTACATGGGTACCGTCCGCAAGATCATGGACTTCGGCGCCTTCGTGGAAATCATGCCGGGCACCGATGGACTGGTTCATATTTCCGAACTGGATACCACCAGGGTCAAGGTCGTTACCGACATAATGAACGAAGGTGACAAGGTTCTGGTCAAATGCATCGGCATCGACAAGAACGGCAAGATCAAGCTGTCACGCAAGGAAGCACTTGGCCTCAATCTGGACGGTTCAAAAGTAGCAGCAGAGTAATTTTATTCAAATCGATGTGGTAAAAGGCGGGGCCGGTCATGGCTTCGCCTTTTCTTTTGTCAGCAGATGATGCATAGTAACCATTGTCATTTCAGCAGGAGGTGAGCATGAAAAAAAGTCGTCTGGCGGCGATAGACATCGGTACCAACTCGATACGTTGCATCGTGGTGGAAGTCGATTCTCAGGGACGCTTCATGGTTCTGGATGATGAAAAGGCCGCCGTTCGCCTGGGTGAGAATATGGCCGCGAGCGGCGCCATATCTCCTCCCGCTTTTGCCAGGGCAGTTGACGCGATGTCACGCATCCGCAAATTGATCGACGGACTGAAGGTGTCCGAAGTTGAGGCTGTTGCAACCAGTGCTGTAAGAAGTGCATCCAATGGTGTTGAATTGGTTGGTGTTCTTACCAGGGAGCTTGGCCGGGAGATACGGATAATATCAGGAGAGGAAGAGGCCGATCTGGTTGCGATATCGGCGCGTCACAACTTCGATATGAGCGGCAAGCGTTACATGATCATCGATATCGGCGGGGGCAGTGTTGAAATCATGAGCGCTGTTGCCAATCTGGTCGAGAGTTGCTATTCGCTGCAACTGGGTGCGGTCTTGATGACCGACCGTTTTCTTCTGTCCGATCCGGTAAAGGAAACTGAAATTGACAAGCTCAGGCGTCATGTCAGGGTAGAACTTAAAAATATATTTACCGACGAAAAGCCGATTGTGCAATCCTTCATCAGTTCAGGCGGCACCATCACCGCACTGGCAAGCATGGTCATGAGCATGCGCCGCCAGGTGTTTTCGTCGCTGCACGGTTTCGAGGTGTTGCGTTCCGAGATCGTGCATCTGCTGGCAATGCTGGTGCGTAAGGACATCAAGGCCTTAAGAAGCGTACCTGGGCTGAATCCGGATCGGGCGGACATCATCGTAGCCGGTCTGGTGGTAATCGACGAGCTGATGAAATTCTTCTCCGCCAACATAATGCTGGTCAATGAACGTGGTATCCGCGAGGGGTTGATTATCAGGTGCATGAAACGGCTGCAGCTCTTGCCGGAATCCTCTGTACAGCGTACCTGGAAAGCTTCCGTGCTGGAATTTGCCCGTTCATGTCACTTTGACGAACCCCATTCCCGGCATGTCGCCAAGATTGCGTTAAATATTTTCGACGAACTTGCAAAAGAATTCAAACTCAAAAAAACGGACCGGAAACTGCTGGAAGCCGCCGCCCTGCTTCATGATGTCGGTTATTTCATAAGTTACAATAGTCATCACAAACATTCGCATCATTTGATCCGTCATGCGGATCTGTTCGGGTTCACCCCGCGAGAACGCGAAATGACGGCGCTGATCGCACGCTACCACCGGAAATCCCTGCCGAAAAAGAAGCACGATGAATTTGCCAGGTTGGATGCAAAAGACCAGCTTATGGTGTGCCAGTTGGGTGGCGTACTTCGGCTGGCGGATGGCCTTGACCGTCGCAGGAGCGGCCTGGTTGAGGTTGTGGCGCTCAGGCACGATGATTCGGCATACAGATTGCGTCTGCTTGGAACCGAAGACATATCGGTGGAGATATTCGGTGGAAACGCTAAAAAAGACCTGTTCGAGAAGTCTTTTGCAGGTAACGTTGTTTTTGAGTGAAGTTTATTCCTGGGTTACACATGATTTGCATCTGGAAAAGGTGTGGACGGTATTATCGAAAGGTTGATGCCGACAGAATCCTGTACACGGTTTCCTAATCTTACAGATTTGATCAATTGCAGCGTATCTATATGAGATTGTTAAATATCACCGGGAATTAATGCTAATGTTGAAGCCAGCTAACCGTCGGATACTTATTGTTGATGATGAAGAAGGAATCCGCTATACGCTCGGATTGTTGCTGAAAAAAGAAGGGTATCGGGTTGATGCGGCCTCCGATTTCAATACTGCCCTGGAATGCCTCCAAACGGAAAAGTATGACCTGGCGTTTATTGACATCATGTTGAGCGGCGAAAGCGGTATCGGCCTGCTGAAGTATATCAAGTCCGGCTATCCGGAAATTCAGGTGGTCATGTGCACCGGATTCCCGAAGGTTGAATCGGCTGCCGAAGCGGTTCGCCTGGGGGCTTTCGACTACATCACCAAGCCCATCAGGCATGAGACATTACTGCTGGTAACCCGGCATGCTCTTAATGCCAAAGTTATCAACGATGAACGCGAGCTATACCGTGCCAACCTGGACGCAATCTTCCATTCGATTTCCGATTCGATCATCATGATTGACAGGGAAGGAAGGTTATCTCAATTCAACGCAACTGCCGAGCATGTCTGCGGATATGAAAGCGGTATGATCGGTGATGATGCCGCTATGCTCGATATGGGTTGCGGGAGAGTGTGTCGTAAAGCTCTGTTGGAAACAATGCAAACCAGAACCCCCAGAGTTCTTAACCGCATTGAGTGCAATACCAGTCAGGGCATCTCCCGTATAGTCAGTATCAATATGAACCCCATCACGGAAGCTGATGGCTCGGTCAGGGGGGCAGTGGCGGTAATTCGCGATGAAACTCAATTGGCCTCATTGGAACGCACACTTAAAAAACGCGGGCATTTCCATGGGTTGATAGGAACTTCTGAACCAATGCAGAAGGTTTTCTCTTTGATCGAAGCACTGTCCGATGTGCCGACCACCGTTCTGATCAACGGCGAAAGCGGCACCGGCAAGGAGCTGGTGGCGGCTGCGCTGCATTTCAACGGGGTGCGTACTAACAAGCCGTTCGTCAAGGTCAACTGTTCGGCCCTTTCTGAGACTCTGCTGGAGAGCGAACTTTTCGGTCATGTGCGCGGCGCATTTACCGGCGCTATTTCTGACAAGGTGGGCCGATTTCAAAAAGCCCATGGCGGCACACTTTTCCTGGACGAAATCGGAGACATCTCTCCGGCCGTACAGATGAGGCTGTTAAGGGTTTTGCAGGAGAGCGAATTCGAGCGGGTTGGGGAATCCACTCCCACCAGGGTGGATGTGCGCATCATAGCGGCAACCAACCAGGACCTTGCGGAAAAGGTGCGTCAGGGAAGTTTCAGGCAGGATCTGTTCTATCGTTTGAATGTGATTCGTATCGTACTGCCATCGCTGAAACAGCGCCGGGATGATCTTGCACTGCTTGTGGGCCACTTCATTGCAAGGTTCAACGATAAATTCAATCGTAACATAAAAGATGTCTCCGTTGATGTATTGGATATATTCCGCTCCCATGACTGGCCCGGCAACGTGCGCGAACTTGAGCATGCCATCGAACACGCCACAGTCCTCTGCAAGTCCGAAATAATATCAGCCCAGGATTTACCGCTGGATCTGCTTACAGCGGTGAAACCGGTGTTGAAGGAAGATGCATTTATTGAGTCCAGACAGCAAACGGTCAAGGGTACCATGACCCTGGAAGAAGCGCTTGCCATGGCCGATGGCAACAAAACACGGGCCGCCAGTCTGCTGGGAATCAGCCGCAGAACAATTTACCGGCATCTTGAAGAGTAAATTCCCTCTATAATTCCCACTCCATAAAAGGTGTGACATGGCACAGTACTTCTGTGCCATGTCACACCTTTTATGTGTCACACGCAGTTCCTGATCTTATCATAAACATCCCCAACAGAGTCATACCCCATGATTTACAACTGCCCGGCCCTGTCGCGGGCATTGGCACAGTCATTGTAAACACTTTCACCATCAGAGTTTGCGATTTGAGTGGAGGAGGGGCTTTATGGCTGAGGAACTTCAGACAAACCAGTATCTAACCTTTACGTTGGCAGAGGAAGTCTTTGCGGTTGATGTTGCAAGAGTTCGAGAGATACTGGAGATTACCAGTATCACCAAGGTGCCGCAGGTGCCGGATTTCATGCGGGGCGTGATCAATCTGCGGGGTTGTGTTGTGCCGGTGATCGACCTGCGCCTCAAATTCGGCATGCCGGAGACGGCTCAAACCGTCAATACCTGCATAATCGTGGTCGAGGTCGAGATGGATGGGGAAAATATCGTCCTGGGGTCACTGGCCGACAGCGTGCAGGAGGTGATCGAGATGGAACCGTCACAGATCGAAGCCGCGCCGCATATCGGCACCCATCTCAAAACCGAATTCCTTAAGGGTATGGGTAAGCATAATGAGAATTTCGTGATGATACTCGATATAGACAGGGTATTTTCATTGCAGGAACTCGTTGTTGTAAAGGGT
>MGZK01000113.1 GCA_001802125.1 Geobacteraceae bacterium GWC2_55_20 | reverse complement strand
CGGTGATGTCCTTGGAAATGCAGATAACGGAATCCACTGCTCCGTCAATATCGAATATCGGTTTGACTGTGGTTACGAAATAGAGATCTCCGTTGGATCTGGGCACGCGCACTTCGATGATCCTGGTCTGCCCGTTTTCAAACACCCACTTGACCACGGCAAATCTCTTGTCCGCCTCATCCCTGGAGAAGATGTCCCAGATCGTCCTGTCGATGATGTAAGTGCGATCGTGGCCGACCCCGTCCGCAAAGGCCTTGTTCACATAACGGTAGCGCCCGTCGCGGTAAAAGGCAAAAATCGGGTCACTGGACTCATCCAGCAGCAGCCGATACTCTTTCAGTTTCAAATGTAACGTTTTCAGCTCACGGATCAACTCGACCTTGGTGGTGCGTTTACTCAGTTTGAATTTCACGGGAAAATCCTCTTGCCAGGATAGGTTTCAACAAAGGATAACCGGAATGACCGGGATTTCAATCCGGTGCGGTCAAAAAACAAGCACAAGCAGGAAGCCTCAACGCAAAGTTGGTCGCGTTGTCCGGCCTTTTCGGCTGAGCCCTCCCTTTTCCTCCATTTCTAAAGGTGGATATGTATTTAAACTGGCAGCTTGCACAACAGAAAAAGGAGTATAATTGAGGAAGCCGGGAGGGGTGATTGTATGCGTGTCACCATGAGTATAATCATAAGCTTGCTGGTCTGTGCCGCTCTGGCAATGGCCGCGGGGGAGAAAATTCGGCTGGTCGGCATCCATGACCCGATTACCCCGGTGACCGCCCGCTTCGTGCAGCGCAATCTGCAGGAGGCGGCCCGGATGGGGGACCGGCTGGTGCTGATCGAGATGGATACGCCGGGAGGGCTGGATACGGCCATGCGTGAGATCGTCAAGGATGTCATGGCCAGTCCGGTTCCGGTGGTGGTGTATGTGGCGCCGTCCGGCGCCCGCGCGGCCTCGGCCGGGGCTATCATCGCCCTGGCTGCTGATGTGGCCGTCATGGCGCCCGGTACCAATATCGGCGCGGCCCATCCGGTGTCGCTGGGAGAAAAGTCCGCCGACAAGACCATGGAGGCCAAGGTGGTCAACGATGCCGAGGCTTATGCCGAGGGGATCGCCCACCTGAGGGGCCGCAACGAGGAGTTGGCGCGGCGGCTGGTGCGTGAAAGCATCTCCCTGAGTGCCGAAAAGGCGCTGGAAGGGCGTTTGATCGATCTGATCGCCCGGGACCGCGGCGATCTTCTGCAGCAGTTGGAGGGGCGCGGTTTCAGCCGCAACGGGCGCGAACAGGTCCTGAAACTGAAGGGCGCTGATGTTATGCCCATGGAAATGGGCGCCGTCGAGCGGGTGCTGAACGCCATCAGTAATCCCAATGTGGCCTATGTGCTCATGCTGCTGGGTATGGTTGGGCTGTATTTCGAGCTTTCCAATCCGGGCGTGATCCTGCCGGGTGCCATCGGGGGCATCTGCCTGATCCTGGCCTTTTTTGCCTTCCAGACCCTGCCGGTCAACTATGCCGGGATTCTGCTGATACTCTTGGGGTTGATACTGTTTATCGCCGAGATCAAGATCGTATCCCATGGCATGCTGACGGTGGCTGGGATGTGCGCCATGGTGCTGGGCTCGCTGATGCTGTTCGAATCCCCTGATCCCTATCTGCGCATTTCCTGGAGCGTGATACTGGTGACGGTTCTGGCCACCGGCGCATTCTTCACGGTTGTCGTTGCCAAGGCGCTCTCTGCCCATCGGCCCAGTCCGGCAACCGGCAGGGAAGGTCTGGTCGGGCAGGAGGGGGTGGCTGAAACCGGTCTGGCTCCTGATGGCAAGGTCTTTGTTCGCGGAGAATACTGGGACGCCTGGTGCGATGAGCCGATCGAGGCCGGCCGCCGCGTCAGGGTGCTGGAAGTGGACGGAATGCGGCTCAAGGTGCAAAGGATTTCGTAGGGGGGCGGGTCTCCCGGCCCTTCCACGCCATGAAGGAGGCGTAACATGTTTGATATAATCAGTTACATGCCGTTTCTTTTTCTATTCGGCCTGGTCGTCATGTTCCTCGGCAGTGCGGTGCGGATCCTGCCGGAGTACGAGCGGGGAGTGCTGTTGCGGCTGGGGCGTCTGGTCGGTGTGCGCGGCCCCGGTCTGTTCCTGATCATCCCCGGCGTCGATCGCCTGATCCGGGTGACGCTGCGGACCGTGGCCTTCGAGGTGCCACCCCAGGATGTGATCACCCACGACAACGTTACGGTCAAGGTCTCGGCGGTGATCTACTTCCGGGTCATTGAGCCGCAGAAGGCAATCATCGAGGTGGAAGATTACCTGTACGCGACCAGCCAGCTGTCACAGACCACCCTGCGGAGCGTGCTCGGACAGGTGGATCTGGACGAGCTGCTCTCCAACCGGGAGAAGATCAACAAGGAGCTGCAGGAGATTCTTGACCGCCATACCGGGCCGTGGGGGGTGAAGGTCGCCAATGTGGAGGTCAAGAACATCGACCTGCCGCAGGAGATGCAGCGGGCCATCGCCAAGCAGGCCGAGGCGGAGCGTGAGCGGCGCGCCAAGGTGATCCACGCCGAAGGCGAATTGCAGGCCTCGGAAAAACTGGCCCAGGCGGCAGCGATTCTGGCCGTTGAGCCGACCGCCCTGCAATTGCGCTATCTGCAGACCCTGACCGAGATATCTTCCGAAAAGAACTCCACCATCCTCTTCCCGGTCCCGATCGACCTGATCAAGATGTTCCTGGAGAAGAGCAGCAAGGCGTGACATCCCGCATCTCGGTTACTGCATGCGCCCGCTCGCAGACCTCCGGGTGGGCATCCCGTCCGGTCAGCACCAGCTGCAGGCCCGCTGGCTTGGTGTCGAGCAGTTCCAGCACCTGGGGCAGGTCCAACAGCCTGAGTTTGAGGGCGTTGTTGATCTCATCCAGGATAATGAGCTCGAAAATGCCGGAGTGGATTTTTTCGCGGGCCAGTTCGATGGCGCACTGGGCATTGGCGCGGTGCTCGTGATAGGGAATCGGGTTGCCCTGGATGCTGCAGAAACCTCTGCCGGCCTGGTGGAATTCGACCAGCGGTGCCAGCCATTTCAACCCGTCGATTTCGCCGCTGTAGAGATCACCCTTCATGAACTGTATGATACAGACCCGCATCTTGTGGCCGACCGCCCTCAGGGCCATTCCCAGCGCCGAGCTGGTCTTGCCCTTTCCGTCACCGGTCAAAACAACGATCAGCCCGACTATATTCTTTGGTTCCTGATGCTGCATATACATACGCCCCCTTTCAGGTTCGATGCTCACTTTACTGCCTGTGCTTATGATAACTCTTTTCAGCCTGTAAAGATCAAATTTGTGCGATCTACGGAACCCTGCCCGAGTGATTGAATTTTAGTCGCTACCGGCTAATCCCGCGGGTCTTTACGCATGTATGCTGTCTCAAATCGTGGCTGGAAATGCTATAATGACAATCATGAATCAGAGTGTAATGGAACGGGCGCTATGGCCGTCCGCCGTGAATAAAAGGGGGGAGGAGGCAGCAATGAAAGCTTTGATCATGAGTGCCAATGATTTTGAAGATTCCGAGCTTCTGGTTCCCTATTACCGGATACAGGAAGCAGGCTATACGGTGGATGTTGCTGCTCGGAAGAGCGGTATAATCCGTGGCATGCACGGCTACGAGGTTTTTGCTGTAAAAAGCTTCGCCGATGTGGATGTCAGGGAGTATGTGGCGCTGGTCCTGCCGGGCGGCAAGGCGCCCGCGTCAGTGCGCAAGGACCCGCAGGCTATTTCCATCGCCCGCCATTTTTTCGACGTCAACAAGCCGGTTGCCGCCATTTGTCACGGTCCTCAGACCCTGGTCTCGGCGGGACTGCTGAACGGGCGCCGGGCGACCTGTTACGGGACGGTGGCCAGGGAGCTGCAGGAGGCCGGCGCACTCTACGAGGACAGCGAAGTTGTCGTGGACGGCCGTTTGGTTACTTCGCGGCAACCGGCCGATCTTCCGGTCTTCATGCGCGAATTGATGAAGCTGTTGTCGCTCAGGGGGGTGTGCGTCTCTGACGAATATTGGGGAGATGATGCCGCGATTCCCTTTGAGGCGACGATCAAGACAAGGATTTGATCTTTTTTCTCTTGAGCGCCCGCTCCGCCTCGATCACGGAGCTTCCAGCTTCTCCGTCCTGGCGGCGAAAATGAAATCGCTTTCCGTCAGCCCGTTGATCTTGTGGGTCCAGATGGTGAGCCTGACCTTGCCCCAGGAGAGATGGATATCCGGATGATGTCCCTGGCTCTCGGCCAGTTCTCCGATCCTGTTGGTAAAGGCCAGCGCCGTACGGAAATCCTTGAACCGGTATTCCTTTTCCAGATGATGTTCATCCACCACCCGCCATCCCTCTGCGATCTTTTCCAGAAGTTCCGTCAATTCCCGCCCCTTGAGAGGCTGGACTCCCCCCTTGCACGGGATACAATCTCTATTCGCCAGTTCAGACATGATTTCCTCCCTTTTCGTCCGCATCCCCTCGTCCGCCGAGAGGGAAGTGAACCCTGGCTGATTTCCTTCTGCTGTCATTGTGTTACTCCGGGTATCTAACAGGAAAAATCGTCACCAGCATGAATTCCCCATCCTCGCTTTCAGACACTCTCTATAAACAGCAGTGCCAGGTCCTCCAGATACCGCACCACCTTTGCCAGGAACTGGCCGGCCTCGGCGCCGTCAGTGACCCGATGGTCAAAGGTGAGAGAGAGCGGGAGGATCTTCCGGATGGCAATTTCCCCCCGGTGGACCCACGGTCGTTCTACGATGCGGCCGAAGCCGAGCACAGCCACGTTGGGCCAGTTTATGATCGGAGTGGCAAAGACACCGCCGAAATGGCCAAAGTTGGTGATGGTGAACGAACTCCCTTTCAGTTCATTGAGGCCGATGGTCCGCTCCCGCGCTTTCCTGCCGAGGTCCCGGATCTCCGTGGCCAGTTCGAGGATGCTTTTTTTGTCCACATCCCTGATGACCGGCACCATCAGCCCCTCCGGGGTCTCCACGGCGATGCCGAAATGGTAATGCTTCTTGATGATGATTTGTTCCGCTGGGTCATCGATGGTGGCATTGAAGGAGGGGTGTTCACGCAGTGCGTGTTGCACGGCCTTGATGAAGAACGGCAGAAAGGTCAGATGGGTGCCGCGCTCCTCCACGGTCTGTTGTTCTCGCTGACGCAACTGCCAGAGATCGGTGACGTCCGCTTCCTCCATGGTGGTGACAAAGGCCGTCAGGCGCTGGGATGCGAGCAGATTACGCGCCGTGGTCCGCCGCATCCCGCGCAGCGGCTGCCGTTCCACCGCTCCGAAATCCTCGGTGGGGGATTGTTGCGGCGCCGCGGCCGACTCCAGGTCTTCAGGGGTGATACTCCCCCGCGGGCCGCTGCCGCGAATTCCCGTAAGGTCTAGCCCCC
>MGZK01000112.1 GCA_001802125.1 Geobacteraceae bacterium GWC2_55_20 | reverse complement strand
CGGGCACTTACGTCAATCCTGGAGGTGCCGTCGATATTCAATGACCCCGTAACGGCCAGCTCCAACTTTTCTGTTCCGCTCACCCCGGTAGCCTTATGGGTAATTGTGGAATTGGTTGCGATACTCATCGAATCAGCCGCAAGAGGACCATCAAACACCACGAAACTGCTCTTAACCGTCACAACGTCGTATCTGCCTGACGCCTGTACAAAGGGAGCAGCCGAACTGCCCTTATTTTCAATCAGTAGAGAAGTCAACAGCTGTGTGGTGAAACTGATGCTGTAATCACTAGCGGTATTGCCGGCAATGTCTTTTACCCCATGGATCAGGAACTGATAAGAGGTGGAACAATCCAAAGCCACTGCGGGAGTAAAGATGATGGTTTTGCCATCAGCGGAAAGTGAGCTGGTTCCGGCAACCAGGGCGCCGGTATCGACACGGCGCAGCTGTACCGTGTCGCTGGTGAAACCGGCTGCCAGCATGGTCTCGTTGAAGGTAACGGAGATCGGCAGGGTGGCGATGACGCCTGTGGCATTATTGGCGATGGACGCTCCAATCACCGTGGCAGGTACGAGATCAGCTGCTTTAAGCGTCAAGATCTTCTCGCTCAAGACACCAGCTGCATTCTCGGCGTGACAGATGATGTTGTAAGGCGCATATGGAGCGGCTGACAAAACTACCAGGAATGAAAGAGTGCGATTTACCGACACCAGCGGTGGATCAAATGATTCGTCAAGATGGCCGGATGCCGCGCCGATAGCCGAACAGACCAGTCTTCGGATTCCGGCACTATCGTCAGTGACTACCGAGGCTATTCCAGCCTCACCCGGACGAGTGAGACTTGTTTCGCCTAGACTCGTGATGGTTATTGGCGATCCGGTTGGAGTGATTGTAGTTGAGAAGTATGCTACATCATCGCCATTGGCATCATGCGTCCAGATCCATTCGGCATTGGATGCTATATTGGGACGACTTCCCCATGGCCCGACTCCGTTTGTGCCCAGATTTGAGATCGTATCAGGAGTACCCGCGAACTTGTCACGGTAAACACGCCAGTCAGTGGTGTTGGTAACAAGACTCTGTGTCCCGTTGTTGAATTTGAACTTGTTGTCAGAAAGGGTCAGCTGTGCAAGCAGTCCCGCAATTCCTCCCTGATCGTATGCATACACATGCAGATAGTTGATTGCATTAGCCGTCAACTGCGTTGTAAAGCTGTCTGTAACACCCCAATTGTTCGCAGACCCAAATTCTGTACCTGCAATCGCTTCGCTGGTGCTGATGGAAATACGGTAACCATTATCCGCGGTCATGTGGGCATTCAGGCTGGTTGGCGCAGAACTGGAAGTGCCGTTAATCCAGTTTACAGTCATCATGACAGGATCACTGGCATTTCCGGAAATATCCCGGCTGGTTATCTCCAGAATGTTCTGACCATACTGAAGTGTATAAAGTATCTGCCAGACAGTGGATGCATCATGGGCAACAACCTGCTTGCCGTTGACCCGGATCGAAGCGCCGCTTTCCTTGGTACCGGTAAGAACAACTACACCGCTTTCAACAGTCTCTGGAACCGGGTCCACAGTGGGCGTGACAGGCGGAGTGCGGTCGGAGGTCAGGCCCGCGTTGTAGTGCTCCAGAATGTCCTCATCATACAAAGCTCGCTTGTAAATCGAAACTTCGTCTACATCACCTTTGAGATAGTGTGAGAAACCTCTATCGAATCCTACATTTAGCGAATCACTGGACGCTGTAATTGTCCCGCTGTACAGAGCGGTGCTTTTTAGAATACCGTCCACATAAATCTTCAATTTGTTGCCGTCATACGATGCGGCATAATGATGCCATTGAGTAATGTCAATGCTCGGATCGTCAAAGTTGACTTGCCGCCATCCTCCTGACACCCATACATAGAACTGAACCTGCTTTGAATTTGCAATAGGATGAAGAATGTATGAATCCCGCTTGCTGAGTAGTGTTGCCATAGAGTTCCATAATGGCGTGGCGCTTTTTGCCCAGAGTTCGACGGTGATCGTTTGGGGATTAAGGGATGTAGAATTGGCGACGCTCATCCGTCCATTCACCCCATCAAAACTCCCAGCCTGTGTCCCCACAACCTTGTCCGACGAGAATGCAGCCCCGCCATACGCCGTACCATGATTCCCATTCCCCGAATAATCGGTCCAGTCCCCATCCATCGGCCAGTAGCCCACCAGATCGGAATCCGGTCCCTGGGTGGTGAAGGTGGCAGTCAGATCTGATGTGACGGCATTACCCGAAACATCGCGCACGCCGGCCTTGAGAGAGAAGGTGTAGGCGCGGGCGAAGCCGAGCTGGTTGTAGGGTTTGAAAGTTATAGAGAGTCCGTCGTTAGAAACGGACAGGACGCCTGGCACCGGACCGCTGATCGAGGTCAGCGAGACCAGATCGGCGGTTACCGACGTGGAGTCAAGCTGTTCGTTGAAGCGCACGGATACCGCCGAGCCGACCGGAACGTTGACACTTCCGGTTGCAGGTGTAACCGACTCTACCAACGGCACCGCATTATCACTTGTAAAGTGCAGCTGATAAGGAGCCGACAGCACGTTTCCGGCTTCGTCCGCCACTGCCGTGGTAACGGTGAGTGTATATGCGACCCCCTTGGCAAGAACAGACGAAGGCTTGAGCGTAACGGTCCTGCGGTCGCCGGAAACGGTTACACTGGCGGGAACCGGCGTACCGGCAACACTCTCGGCCAGCAATACGGCAGAGGCAGTGACCGTGGACGGATTCAGAGATTCGTTGAAAGACAGCGTGAACGATGAGTTGGTCGGCACGTTGACAGCGTTGTCAGAAACGGACGAGCTGCTGATGAGCGGCGGCACGATATCGGCTACAGTCAGCTCCAGAACTGCGTTTTTGCTGTTACCGGCTGCGTCGGTGGCCGTACAGGAAATAACGGCCACCGAATGTGGTGTCGCGGTTGACTGGATTGCAAAATCAAAGCTCCGTGTCGTGGCGATCAGGGGTGGATCAATGGTAAAAGTCTGACTTGCCGATGCCGCGCCGGTTGCGGCGCACGACACTGCAACCACTCCAAGGTTGTCTCCCGCTTCAATGCTTACCGCTGCGTTTTCACCCGGCTTGTATTTGGTTGTCTGACCAGTACTGGAAAGACTTATGACGGGGGCAATGCTGTCACGCAGCACCAGGGTACGCAGCGCCTGCGTGCTTGCATTACCGGCGGTATCCCTCGCCACCGCGGTAAGTACGATCGAGCCACCCTGGCTGTATGCGGTTGGAGCCGTAAGAGCAAATGTGCTGGTTGCTGTCTTTCCGACAGTAACGCTATTTGTCTGGCTGAAAACCATTTCACCGCTTGCAAAGAGGGTAATATCCTTTACTCCCAGATCGTCAGTACCCGTCAAGGTCACACTGAAGGCTGCGCCGGTGTTGATGCCGCTGCCTTCGGCGGGCGAATTGAATGATACCTGTGGCGGCTGGTCCGCTTTCACATCCAGATCCAGAAACTGCGCCACTCCACGGTTCCCCACGCGATCCTGGGCAATGGCCTTGATATGAATCGCACCTTCCCTGGCAAGCAGGATCGGCAGGGTAAAGGGAGACCTGGCTACACTTCCGGCCAGCACGTCATCCAGATAGAAATCTACTGACGCCACATCTCCGTCGGCAACCATTGCCGTTACCGACACGCTGTTGCCCTTGATCAGGTCGGCGGTCGGCGACACCGTAACAGTTGTCACGGTCGGTGGAATGGTATCAATGGTGGCGAAGTTCGCCTGCACCGTTCCGGACAGCATGTTGCCGGCCATGTCCCGCACGCCGCTTGCGCTGATGATATAGGCACGGTTATAGGACAGCGGTTCCAGCGGAGTCAGCGCCACCACCGTTCCGTTCTGAATCAGGTCGCTACGGACGGCAACAGTTTCAGCGCCGGAAGTGAGGATGATGCCCCCCAGCGAGTCGGGATCGACCGCTTCGCTGAATGTCAGTCGCACCACAGCATCGGATGCAACCTGCAGCATGCCTTCGGCAGGCGATATAGAGCTTACGACCGGCGGGATATTATCCACCGTGGTGAATGAAACACTCTGCGGCAGGGCCAGTTTGCGCCCTACCAGGTCGGTGATGCCGTCAGTTGCCACCAGGGTGTACAGCGTAAAGCCCTTGAGCACGGTCGAAGGCGTAAAAGTCGCCCCGCTGTTGTCGGAGTCGAGTTGGAGCGCCCCGGCGACTCGCGTACTTCCCTGGGTCAGATAGAGGTTGGAGGAAGTTAGCGTTGCCGGGTCGGCCGGTTCGGAGAAGAGTATCCGCATGGCCTGGTTGATCGGAACGTTGACCGCGCCGGAAGACGGATTGACCGAGGTGACAAAGATCGGTTTCTCGTCCAGCACGATGGGTCCAAGCTCCAGCAACTGGCCATTTTGATCCAGCACACCTATTGCCCGGCCGATACCGAGACCGGCGGCGTCCTCCACGTAGAGCGAGATGGAACATGGTATCGGGATATTGGTGAAGAGGTACTGGCCATTGCTGTCCGTGATGCCTGTCAGAGTACGGTTGGTGTTGGTGGTAATGCGAATACCACCGCCGCGTGACGGAGTGACACCGTCGGCCAGAAGCACTGTTGCCTTGACCGAGGCCACCGGTCCCAGAACCAGATCAAGCGCTACCACCTGTCCTTCGTTCTGCAGATAGCCGTTCACAGAGGAACCGGTGACTCGCATGGTATGGGATGCAATCAGAGTGAATGGGCCGGTGGGAATGTCACTGAAACTGAAACTGCCGTCACTGGAAGTATAGCTGGTCAAGGTGTCGCCGTTAAAACGCAACTCCACCGTGGCGCCGGACAACGGCGTGCTGCCGTCCGAATCGAACACAACTCCGCTGACGGTCCCTACTCCGCCCAAAATGATATCCCCGTTGGCTTCTTCCAGATCCCTGGTTATGCTGGTAATAGTGGAACCGCTACGGCGCGTGTTGGGCTGTGATGTGGTCAAAGTGTATGACCGGCCTGCCGCCAGATTGTCATAGCGGAAAGCCGCTGTTTCGGCATTTACCGATACCGGCGAACCGCCGTTCAGACGAACCGTGGCGTTCAGCACCGGCGTGACGCGGTCCGGCAACAGCACCCGTCCGGCGATCGAACCGGTCGGCGCTATATGCACCAGGGACGTAACGGTTTCATTCTCGTAGGAAAGCGTGCCGCTGGCCTGGCCCCGCAGACCGTTTGACGGGTCGGTGGCATCGAGAGTAAAGCGTCCGGCCGGAACGCCGCTGAAGAAAAACGTGCCGTCCGGCGCGGTAACAGATGAAAAACTGAACCCGGTCACACCACTGACCGAAATGGATACCGGCGCGCCACCCACCGGAGCGGTACCGCCATAATTAAGCACGGTGCCCTTGACCGACCCGCGCGGCGTCACTACCACATCGGCTGTGACTATCTCACCATCGGCATTCAGGCGTCCGGCTCCTACACCGCGCCGCTCGGTGACAGGATCGTACCCTTCCACCGTGAAGTCACCCAAAGGTACAAATTCCATGCGATAGCGTCCAGGATCGGACGTATCTGAAGAGCTGGAAGCATAGGCATTGACTTGTCCATTGCGCTTGAGGGTTATCTGTCCGCCGGCAATCGGCGTTACTCCATCAGCCTTGAGGAAGCGCCCGGTTACCGTGGCCGAAGGCGCCAGACGCACCTCGGCCGTGATATTTGCCTTATCTCCGGGGATAAAAGCCTGGTTGCGGCCGCCGCGACCGAAGGTGCCGGTGGCGGATATGGCATAGCTCCCTTCGCTCAGGTTGGCAAAACTGACCATGCCCGCCGCATCGGTTACGCCACTGGCGGAGTCGTTGGGGTATCCGCTCCCGCTGACGCTTACAGCGGCAGCCTGAGAGGGAGAGCCATCGGCATTGGATACTATTACAACCAGAGAACCGCGACCTAGCAGCTTGATGGTAATCGGCACGTCCAGTCCGGAGGGAACGTAGGCATTTCCTTTCCACTTGAGGGTTGTGGCCGGGTCCTCGGCAATGATCGGTTGATTGCCGGTCGGGATAATCGGGGCAAAGCGGAACAGCCCCATTTCATCGGTGGTGACGGTTACATCCGCATTGCCGAATGTCAACGTCACGCGCACATCCTTGCCGGCAGCGCTGCCATCCGGCATCAACACCCGGCCGGATACCGAACCAGGCTGATTGACAGGTGGTGGTTCACCCGGAACTGGCGGAGCCCCCTTGAGAGGCAGATCCACGTTGACCACCTGACCCTGCGCCTCAATCTTTCCGCCTGCCGATACCGGTACGGGACGGAAAATATTGGATGAAGTCACCGTGAAGCTCCCCTGCATGACACCATTAAACGTAAAGCGGCCGGTCTGGGGATCGCTCTTGACCACGGTCGGGTTGTCTGTATCGTACATCAGCACACCGACCAGGTTGGGCTTGGTGGAATAGAGAGTGACATCGGCGCCGGTTGGCAGAGTCCTGGCAGCATCATCCCAGGTGGTGCCGGTAACTGTGCCGACACCCACCGGACGGAGTTCCAGCGTGCGCACCTGGGTGTCGTACCACAGGTCGGTTGAGGCGTTGATCACCTCGCTGCCGGCAACCACTGTCAGGGTGTAGCCGCCCAGCGACAGGTTGGGGATGGTGAATTTTCCGGCGGCGTCCGCCTGATGCACAAAGTACTGGAACGAGTTTACCACCCGTTTTATCGTCGCATTGGCCCAGGGCGTGCCGTCGCGGTGATATATGGTGCCCTGGATACTTCCTACCGCCATTGCATTTAGTGGCACAAACAGGGCGATGTTGGCCACATCACCGGCCGAAAGGATCGAGACCGTACCGGAGGCAACTGTACGGTTGAAGTCACGCGGATCGATGATAGAGATGTCCACGTTGCCGGTTGGTAGATTGTCCACCCGGAATGCTCCGGCCGCATCGGTAAGAAGCACCCTTGCCTGTCCCTGGATCGGTCTGGCGACAACGTAGAGCCCTTCGGCGGATTTGCCGTCATCACGTTTTACCAGGCCGGTGACACTGCCGGTACCCTTCATGATCACGTTCAATACGATGGTCTGATCCTGAGTGGAGATGACACCGCCGGATTCGCTCAGTTCGCCGGTACTGTCATCCCGGGCCGTGATCCTGATGGTTCCCGCATAGACGCCACTGAAGCTGAAACCGCCGTCTGCGGTGGTGCGCTGCCAGCTCTGGTAATTGGGGCCATTGATGATGGCAATTACTCCGGCGCGCGGAGTGATTCCGTCGGCGCCCAACACTTTGCCGACCACCGTGCCGCGCACTATATCCGCTACCCTCCTGACGACAACATCCTGGGTTACCGCGGTTCCGTCCTCCGGCAGCGTTCCCATGGTACTTCCCTCGGACAAGGTCGCAGCATTAACCGCCTTCAGGCTGTAAGCGCCAACCATGAGATTACTGAAGGAATAAGTTCCGGAAGCATCCGTGGTCTTGGTTTGCCCACGATTATCAGCCAGTGTGATCACCTGGATCGTAGCGCCTCCGACCGGATTACCGGCTTCATTGCGCACTACCCCGGAAAGACTCCCCTTAGCTTTCATGAAGAGGTCGAGCTGCAACCTCTGGCCGTGAAACATGACCCCGGTGGTCAGGCTGCCGGCCTCGTTGGTTAGCGGATTGACCACCTCGATCTGGAACGGTCCGCCCGGGTCATCGTTCTGAAACACATATTCCAGACCATAGGTGCCGTCGCTTTTTCCCTGTTTCTCCGTGAAAAGGGCATAACGCGGTTCGGGAATTTTAGTTATTGGATCTGGATACCAGATCAGCTGATATAGCCGGATGGTGGCATTCGGCACCGGTTCCCCACGAGCAGTGCGAACCGTGCCGGTCACCACTGCCGCGGGGCCCGTCGCGGTGATCCTGATCGGCAAAGTCTCGGCCTGGGGCATTTCTCTGCCGGATTGATCAATGATACCTTGCGATGTCAGACTGCGATCGAAAAACGGACCGATACCGTCGCGCAGCAGCAGGAAAGCCATGCGGCTGCCCGGCTGGAGAGTGGCCTGTTTGACCAGGTTTTCGTCTACCGCGTAATTAGCCGGATTCTGGGCACTCTCTTTACTGACCCGTTCGGAAAACAGCACCGCCACGTTGCGGCCATGCTTGTCTCCGCCGGGACCAAAGTTCGGGGTAAGCTGGGTAGCGGCCACAATGTGCGGAGCATGATCAGGAACCGGGACTATGGAGGATGGCGCAAGAGTACGATCCGTAATACCGTCACCGTTATCGTCCAGTGAGAGCAAAAGATTTCCCGACCCCGGTACGATCGCCAGGTTGCCGGTGGCTCCCGAGGAGAGGTTGAGCCCCGCGAAGACATATTGGGTCAGGACTCCCGCGGCATCCGGCAAAACCAAACCCAGGTCAAATGTTCCGGCGCCTTCGGCTGCCAGTTCCAGTGTATAGGAAGGGGAGTCAAGTCGAGTGGCCAGGATCAGGTTCGTACGGCTACCCAGCTCCTCGTTGACTACCATATTGTCGGCATAGGGAATGCCACGGCCGTTTTCGTTTGCGGTCAGCGCGCCGCTGCGATTTCCGCCGGCATCGGTCATACGAATACGAAGTGGGGCATTGCTACTGATAACCGACAGGTGGCCGGGGCGATATGAGACCTTGTCGGCCAGGGCAGCCTGGAAAGCAATGGCGCCATTGGCATCAATGCCTGTTTTGAAAATGTCACCCAAGGCGCGGCTAAATTCCAGCCCCATGGTTGAGGAGCGTCGCAGACTGTCAAAACCGTTGTTGTAGGCATCGGAACCGAAGAAATCAAAACCCAGGTCAATGGCCGCCTTCACCTGGTCATCGCCGATAAGTATCCGCAGACCGGCCTCGGACAGATCATAGGCCCTTGAGGTAACCGTTTGCTTTGAAATCGGCAGCACCGTGGCCGGCAAGGCTCCGGTCGGAGCGGTGGCAACACTCCAGGCCTGCCCCAGCAGCCCCACTGCGGACGTAACCAGATCCGAAGGCAAGTTACCGGTATAGGGCAGGATCAGGCTGTCGGGAGACAGCGGAATATTGTTTTCCCCTACTCCGGCACGCAGAATGAAGCGGCCACGCACTTCGGTAGACTCAAAAGCAGTAGCCGTAACCTTGCCGGTACGCTGCGACTTGAGTCTGAATTTGACCGTTGCGGCCGAGCCGGGCAGGATCGTATCGATGGATTTTGTGTTGGATTCACCGTTGACAAAGACCGCGCCGGACAGGGCTCTGGGATCAAGCCCCAGTGTGACCATGTTGGCAATGGTCTTGCCGGTGTTACTCACGGTGATGAAAAGGTCATACTCTTCTCCCGACCTGACCGTCGCCGGATGCCCGAGAGTTACAGCGAAGTCGGGGTTGCGAACCAGCACCGCTCCGGTAGCCTTGCCTTTCAGCGTTACCGGCCCGACCGGCAGACCGTCCAGTACGGCTGTTATATCAAAATCAACCTTGTGAGTTCCTTCCTTCAGCCCCTCGATCGTAAAGTCGGCCTGACCGGATTCACCCGCTTGCATGGCGCCAATATCATCAGCTGTTCCGGCATTGCCGTCAGATCCCGCATTAGCCACGGGCATGCTGCGCGGAAAGTATCCGTTTTGCCCCCTGGCCATGCGCAATGGATCATCCCCCGGCACCGCATCGCTTCCGGGGATCAAGTCTTCGCCTGACGGAAAACTGATTGTGGCGGTCACATCGCGGATGGAAAGGCCGGATTGCAACGGCGCACCGTTTGTTACCAACGCCAGGGCGCTGAAATACTGATGAAGGAAGCCGATATTACCCGGTATCACCACGACACCAGGGATAGGCGGCAGATCACCCTTGCCGATCTTTTCCCCTTCCTTTACCTCCATCATGAATGGCTGCACTTCCAGATTTTGCGGGATTGCCGTCTGCGGCACATCGGGTGGTATGATTACTGTACTTGGCTGGGGAAGTGTTATGTTTGAAGGTGCTTCAAGTGTGGGGGTGACCTGAACAACCTGGCTGGTGGGGATGATAACCGGAAGGGTCAAAGGCACCTGACCACTGCTGGTGGCAATGCCGGCGGTGAACTCATAGGCGGTAAAATTGGATCTGTCGAAGGTAACCCCGCGCTCTTCCAGTTCCTGCACGGTCAGCTGGCGGGTGGTAACGCTGGTGATCAGCGGGTCGGGAATGGATTCGATGGCAACTGCCTGAGGCACAGCGCCGAAAAGGGTATTTCCGTTGCCATCCACCAAGCGGATGTTGGCCAGGGTGTAACGCCCCGTCACGGCCAATGTCGGCAGATCGAAGGCAACTCCCGGTTTTGTCACCAGCGGCATCGGCGTTTGAAAGGCCGGGCCGGACAGCTCTGCCCGCACCGTGTAATCTTTCGGCAGTTGAGCCACCAAGTCAGACAGGTTGAAGCCGGCCGCCTCGAAAGAAGCATTTACCTTGCTGGCTATCCCCTTGGGCACGGCCTGGTATTCCGGAGCAGCCTTTAACCCGACTCCGACGATATTGAAGTCGAAGCTGGTCAGTACCGTTTGAGGCGTATCGCTATCCGCGAAACAAAAAGTGGTTGTTGTCAAAAAGCATACTGCCGCGATCAGCGCCCGAAAAATTGATTTCATGGATATCCCTGCCTGGAGGTAATAACTGCTTCAATAGAAACCCAGGCAAGTCCAGCGGGATATTTGCCATTGTGTGCCGGCTATACCCACCCAAGACAGCCGGGGATTGACTGCCCCATAAAGCAAGGATAGTGCCAGGCCGACATTCTAAAAAACACACCCTCCTTATAAATAAATACTCACACCATAACAGCATGTTACAGAAAAACAACCTCATACCGGATGTGCTTGTTCACACCAAAGGCACATTTCATTAAGGTGTAAAGAATCTTTTCACACCCGTCCCAATACACTCACAACCATCTGTTTTATATACTATTTTTAAAATGTGGAAAAAAACCTTCAGGTTGGCAAGTTTCTTTACACTTTTTAGACTGACACGGATTTACCGGTCCAGGAGGGGAAAAAATAAATATGGAAAAATTTCGCCAAAGGGAATGGAAACACTACCGGGGAAACGACAATCCTCTTCCATCAAAAACTCCCATCGCAACAGTATACATCAGCTTGAGCACCTCTTAGACCTGGTGAGAGCAAAGAATCACTATTGCCACCGACATACGTAATATTGTAGAGTTGCCGGCCTGCTTCCAGAGCAACCCACTTATACCACATGTCTTTGTGAGGGAATAATGACCAAAGCCGACCTTGCTGAAAAGATCCAGATCACCACTGGATTCACCAAAAGGGAGTCCGCCAATATGCTGGAATCAATCTTCAGCATCATGAAAACAACCTTGGAGTCTGGAGAAAAACTGAAGATATCAGGTTTTGGCAGTTTCGAGATAAAACAGAAGGCAAACAGGCGTGGCCGCAATCCCAAAACCGGCGAGGCAATCACCATCGAAGCCCGGAGGGTACTTTCCTTCAAACCCAGCATAGTACTCAGGAACGCTGTCAACAATTTGCAGTAGAGTTGTACTCAGTATTTTTCAGAGAATTTTGGGGGAATGGGAAAAGGATCTGTCCATGGTGCCGTTGGCGAGAATTAGTCACGCCACCTCAGTAGCATGGCACACAAAAGACGACAGTCATCCGTCGATCAGGTTCATGTCAGATTTTTGATCGATCAGAACATCAAGTACCGTCATAGTTTTTTTCAATAATGGCGCTTGCATCCCACCAAGCACATCAATGTTTATTAGTTTTTTCCAAATGAGTACTATTTATACGAAGTATAATTAACCACATACTACGAAAAGTCGATTTGCCGCCTTGAGGCGGAACTCACCCGCAAGTTATTTACAGTGAAAATCCAGGTCATTTTTAACTGCGTTTCCCCCCCTGGTTCTGTTAAATTTTCAGCTATATTCTCAAACTTTTTTGTGGCCATCTTGTTGCATTTTTTTTGACAAATCCGTCCGTTTTTTTGGATCGTTTTTTTGGCCAAGAAGCAGCAGTTTCGCATCTGGCAATTTCAGTCTGGATTTGAAGAAATATTCATCTGATTTTTAGACTTTTATTACTGCTGTTTTTGCGTCTGACTTGTACTGCTGGCTACACAATTTTCATCATAATTTTGAAGTTATTTTTGACCAGATTTCCATAAATTTCAGACTTGATTATGATTACCATAACAACCAACTCTCAATTTCACATCTGCCAGATTTCCCTGGTTAATACATTGCAACAGGTCAACCTCCCCCGCCCTTCAAATTCTTCTGGATTCTGATAAACCCCGGAATCCAAACTTATCCTGTACGGGTGTGTTCCAGGCACTTCCAGACCGGGCGTATGGCCGTGAACAATAATCCTTCCACCCATTCCGTAATCTGTTGTTTCCTTTTTACGACCACCATGAAGGTAAAAGGGGTTCCGGATCCATAGTAGATGTTCCGGATACTGTTTTTCGAGGGAACGAGATGGGAATACTCCGGCGTGGACAAACAGGTATGTCTGCCGGTCTACAGTTTCCTCATGATACAGGTAGCAGTCAGCCAGAAACTCGATGTGGCTACGAGGAATGTCCAGAAGGTCGCCACCGTACTGCCGAACGGTCTTGAAGCCGCCGTTGCGTATAAACGCTGGGCCTGGTGTATAATCAAAGACCGGGACTTCACCTATTCGCTTATATTTCTTTGCTCTGTTGGCAAACGGGATAATGTCATGGGACTGCAGCACCCCGAGCAACAGGTGATCATGGTTGCCACCAATGAATATCGTCTTTGGAAATTTCTTCCCGAATCCGATCAGGTATTCGATCACTCCAGGCGTGTCTGGGCCTCGATCGATATAATCTCCCAGAAAAACCACCCGGTCTTCCAGGGTTGGGGCCACCATTTCCATCAAAGCGGTTAGCTTGTCCAGATAACCATGAATGTCTCCGACTGCTAATAATCTCACTAAACTTCCTTACTGGCAGGATTTTTGTGCTGCAGTACAACTACTGATGGCTCGGCAGTATATGTTCTTTTCTTTCATCGTATTGTTCTATCAACATTGCAGTTGGTAATCAAGGTACCCCCTGACACGTTTTAACCCGTCCAGCCCTTCCTTCATGATCTCAATTGGTGACGCGCCACCCAAGGCCTGATTCTGATATGATACCCATGAATAGACCAGGTCTTGGTTATACGGGTAAAGTATCCGCAGGTTTTTGTGAATCCTAAGCAGTGTGGCGACCCGATCGAACATCTCTTCCCCGTCACTTATACAGCCTCCGGACCGGTAGCGGCGAATGCTGCTGATTGACCGATTCAGCAGGGCGGCCTGATCGGTAGAGGGAATCTGCCATAGATTGAAAAGACGCATCACCATTTTTGTGAGGGCTGCCCTGCATTCCCTGCTATAAATATTGCCGGCATCGCCAACAAGGGTTCCGTCTAAATCAAATGACGCCATTCTGTCCATTTGCATTTTGCCTCCACACGACCCAAGGTAAATCCAGATGATAGCGGCATTAACCGGCAAGTTCATTCAGGTCAATCAGCCTGTCTTCCTCGGTATCGTAAATCCAAATTCCATCATCCTCGAATGCATTCAGGTTCACCCATTTTGTCCCGAGTGTACTTATTTCAGGGTATGGGACCGGGGTATGACCGAATATTTGGCGCCCAACCAATGGGCTGGGATTGGACTCCTCGCCAATGGGGTCAAACCAGAAGATGCCGCCGGAAGTATCCAACCCACCGCGGCATTTGGGGATTTTGAACAGCGGCCTACATCCAAATCGTCTCGGGTCAGTATCTCGAAATGATTGACCCACAGCCTGCATCTCCCGTAAAAATTCCTCCTGCAGCCAGTCCGCAATCTCCTGGGTTCCTGCTCTTAGTATCTCAGCAGGGATAATACCGGCTACTTCAGGAGACACACCAGCATGGGTGCAAAGCCAGCCGTCCACAGCATGGGCGGCTTTTATACGACCAAAATGCGGAAGGTAGCGTTCCTCGAAGATATCACGGACAAACAGGTTGCCGTTTTGCTCGTTAACTTTCCTCAGGTATTCGCTCCTGGAAGTATATCCAGCTATGTCTTGATGCTCGATAATGAATGACGAATAGCAGCGCCATGGGCGTGCAGGGACATAAGCCAGATCGTGGTTGCCCCAGGTAATATCGGAGTCGGATGATAAAATCAGGTCAAGACATTCCAACTCATCCTCAAGGCTAATTCCACCTTTGCGGTTATCCGCCAAGTCGCCCAGAAAGACATGCCTTACCTGTGGTTTGTAAGCCAAAAAAACCCGCACTTTTGATATTTCGCCGTGGATGTCACCGATAATCACTGCCAAAATACTTTCCTTCTTTCATTGGGACCAGGCGAACCCAGAGTTATTACGTCAAGGGCTTCATTGTCTATCAGGTTTGCACTCATCTGATGGCGCCCTCTTGTCGTAGAACAGTCGGGCCTATTACGCATTCAGTGAACGGACTCTTTTATAATGGCAAACAAAACGCTCAACCCGCATATCCAGGTGATAATGTCCGAAGTGCCAGTCGCTATATATGAGTCCCCTTGTCAAAAGTTCCTGCAGCATCGACTCGGTGGGATCCGCTGGGCGGCCTTCAGCTCCAAAATAAGGGCGCATGCTTTCAGGACAGGTATGACTGAGGACATAATCGACTTTCCATCCAACTTTATCCAGGTTTCGATAGGCGTTTTCCAGGTCCTCCGGACCGGGGACCTCCTCCGGCCACCAGTTGACACCTTCAGTCCTTCCCGGCCAGGGCCTCATCTTTCCATAGGCGTTCGGGACCATTCCCGGGTTTTTGTCTCGGCTCATGGCACCGCCGAAAGCCAGGAACGTTTTACCCTCAATATTGAACACCTCTCCACGCTTCATATAGTAGACGTGTTCCCTGATCTTATAGGCCCTGCCGCCAAAGATCTCTAATAATGGGAACCCGCCTCCAAACAAACGGGCGAAGTTTTCGTGATTACCATCAACGGCCATCCACAGAAAGCGTTTACGCAACCTGGATTCCAGGAAATAATCTTCCTGCCGGCGATGCTCTTCATTGGTATGGTAGTCGTGATACCAGACGCCACCAAGATCACCCATGCAGAGGACGATATCTCCCTGTTTTCCACTGAAGTTGGAACTTGTTATATGCGAAGCAGTTTCTCCGCCATGCAGGTCTCCGGTCACCCAGATCATCTAGAATGTATCCTTATGCAATATTATTTGGTGGCCGCCAGTCATACTTCAATATCTTCCGCTTCAATCCAGACGATTTTTCCGTCCTTCATTACAACAATTGGGTGTCCGGACTGCTTGTGCCGTCTACAGGCGTCTTTTGCAGCTTCGGAGAACGCTTTCAGAATCCTGTCCCGGTCGGCGATCACTTCTGCAATTTTTATATTATTGTCTTTCATAGTCCTAGGTGAAAACCGTGGCATTGGGAATCACTGGCAGCAGCCATGGGAACCTGTTCCTTCAGCGTAGTAATCGCAAGTTGCACTCCAGCAGCATCTGTGCCAGGACTTTCAACAGTTCGTCATCAAAACCGGATACGCAGGCGTAGGTGGCCTCCACCGTATGCATTCGAGCCATATGGCCGGAGGTGGATATGATTACCGCAGAGAATCGTTTCACCGATTCCAATTCCCTTATGATCACTTCCAGTTCGAAACCTTTGCTGTTAACCAGCATAGCGCCGTCATCCTCGAAAGTTCTGTCGGCCTTTCCTGCTATTGCCAGTGCCGTGGCAACAATATCCTCATCTTCGGCAACAAGAGTAAGCCGTTTGCGTTCCATCGGTTGCGGGGGAATACACAGCCTGCTACCGGATGCCATTTCGTATGCATACAAACTGCATGGCCCGACAGTTGTCAGTCGCTCTGAAAGACAGGCCTTGTATAGCCGCATCAGAATATCCACCAGCACGCGCGGGGCGGTGCCGACACGTATGGCCCAGTTCATTCGCTGATGCAGGACCATCGCCTTGGCCAGGTCGGCGGTGCGCTGCTTATTGCCGGTCTCCCGGGCAGACTCCCAGGCCCTGAAGACAGAACAAGTATCGATGTACTGGCGCATCGCATTTGCATGAAGCTCATTGATTTCCGGGACCGAGTCATAGATCATTTATGGCTCCACTCGTCTTATGTTCCTTGCAAACAGGTCACGCAATGCTTCAAGGGTTCATACATGGTGTACCGTCCTTCGATGGTTGTTGCGTCCACATAGATGAATCCGCTGATCCGGGGATCACGGTATTCGGCGCCCGATGTATGCACCTGCAGATTTGGCAGTATTTGTGCGTAGCCGCCGCTGTGGGTATGGCCGCAATAAATCGACATGTCGATATCAGCATGCTTGAGGCTGAATGCTTTAAGAACAGCTCCGGTGGCCCTGCAGCCAAAGTGCGGGAGGAAGTTGTCATCGGTATTCTGACCGAGATGCCAGCAGGCTTCCGGAAACGGCGGAACATGCAGAGCCACAATGATTTTCGTGTATCCGGCGGCAACAACGGATTTGAGTTGTTTCCTCAGATACCTGGCGGCGGCATCGCCCAGTTTATTCTGCACTTTTATGCGAAGCTCTTTGGTCGGTTGGCGCAATTCTTCAATATGTAAATAGTCATTGAGCACCACGGTTGAGCCAAGCGGGTCTCCAAGTCGCCCGTCCGCCAATCCTTCATGGCCGATCAGACACGTATCGGGAGACAGCTGAACGATTCCTGATCGGGACAGCCAGACCAGATACGGGTTCTTCTTTGCAAGTCTGCCGACATCGCTGTTCTGCTGCCTGATTGAACTGCCATAGTAATCGTGGTTTCCGAGGACGAAGTAGATCGGCTTCATGAGCCTGGTCGCAAGATATTCCAGTTGGCGACAGAGTTGTCTTGCAGAGGCAATGTCTCCAGTGATCAGTATGGCGTCACTGTCAGTATTTAAAATGACGTCGCAAAGTTTATTGACCTCTGTTTCGCAAACTAAGTTGAGATGCAGATCGGTAAGCCAGGCTATTTTCAAAATATGCTCCCAATGTCGAATTTACCGGTTTGTGCTGTACTTAATCGTTTCCGGTTGTAGCCGGCACAATCGGTTGGACGACAAAATCACCAACAGGAAGTGATACAGCAAGCAGACGGATACGGGGTGATGACCATCTTTGCCCGAAGTCGGGCAATACCCTCGAAAACAGTATCCGCCAATTTCTACCATAAAGCAACTTGTTATGCAATATCAGTATGTTACGCAACTTTTAGTGTAGTCAGACAAGTAAAAGTTGTTACTTCATTTCGGCATATTTGATGTTTGACAGCACAATCCGATTACAACCGTAGATTCGGATTCAACAGGTCTTGAAATCTGGATAGACTGTTCCATTCCCGGGATATGCGGTACCATCCCCCGGCCAGGCAGTTCCATCACCGGGGTATGCCGTACCATCACCCGGATAGGCTGTACCGGGTGGTGCCCCCTCTCCTACTTCTTTCGCTGTTTCAGCTTTGATATCAGCTTGTGTTGCAGCAAGGTTCAATTCCATTTTCACACCTTCCGCTTGTTCAATTATTCATTCGTGTTTTGCTGTCTGTTGGAATCAAGGGGCTTTTGTGGATTCTTTCAGTTTTTCAAGCACCCAGTCTCTTGGGGACATGCTGCCGCTGCCGATCAGAAAATCCCAGGCGATCGTGTTAAAGACCGGTTCGACCATGGTCAGACCGTATTGATCAGCGAGTGTTTTAAGTACCTTCAGGCAGTTGGCTTTTGAAGTGTACTGCCTGAATTCAGTTTTCCCGGTCCGATCGAACAGGTCCGACTGGTATTCCGCGGTGAGTTTTTTTGCCCTGTCGTCCAGTTTTCTTATCAGCTTCTGATCGCCAAGCACATAGGCCAGCACCCTGCGCACCAGGAAATGACGTTTTCCACCGTTCTTGACTTTTTCCGGGGTTCCGGATT
>MGZK01000111.1:18311-35175 GCA_001802125.1 Geobacteraceae bacterium GWC2_55_20 | reverse complement strand
GAACGCTGCGGTGACATCCGTGGCCGGTGTCCCGCTGATGAAGTCATACACGGCGTCTGCAGTCGGCAAAGCCAGCGTGTAGAAGGCATCTGCCTGCCGATAGTAGGGAGCGTAGATATTGCCGACAGCGGCAAAGGCGGTAGCCTGTTTCTGAAACCAGGATTTTGCACCGGCCATCATGTTGGCGTTGTCTATTTGCCCGATAATCGGATCACTCGAGCCGGCAAAGTACGCAGTAGGATAGACGTAGAAGACATCTACATTTTTAACGGGATCAAGCTGTGATGGCACGGATAGCCAATTGGTGGCCTTTGAATAGTCGATGGCCACGGGAGTGTTCGTAGCGGAATTGTCGTTCCCACACCCGGCAATAAAAAGGCCGACCAATAGAACTGCGACTAACACTGCAAATAATCTGATCTTCATGTGATGTCCCCCCTATGATTTTGATTCCCGGTTTGCAATATGTATGCTGCATCTCGTAAGCGGAGTGTCTGCACGACAAAGCCCGGTATTGATGCTGGCTGCAAGGGCGCGAATCCGTTTCAGCTCCAGTTCCGACAAAAAGCTCAGCTCGGTGGGAGACAGGCTATAGCCTTGCTGCACACATGCCGCCTCAAGGGAGTCACCCACCGCGCGACGGAAACGCGCATCGGTAATCAGTCGTCCCAGTACTCGCTCAACCGCATCTTGTGACATTACAACCTCCGGCCCTGGACGATCTGTCCAAAACGGGACAGATTTGTTCCTTGCGAAGACCACTACACAATAGGATAGGCGAGTTTTGTGCCAGCTAAAAATAATGTCTTATTTCAGTGTGTTATAGGAATGTGGCGAGGGGATCTTGTCCCGCACTGGACAAGTTGTCCGAAACAGGACAGCTGTGGGAAAAGAGAGTGGTTGCTTGTTAGGCGGATTTTAAAAACTCAGGTTGCTCAAAAATAGTCAGATCGTCGCACCCGCAGGAAGCCCCGCAGAGGCGTAGTTATGCTACGCTGCACAAGGTGGCTTTCGAGGACAGCGGCGAGATGGCTGTTTTTCAACAATCTGCTCAGTAGAAAAGCTTGCGGGAGGCTTTCAGCAGGCGCGCAGCAGAAGATTTGTTGTCCTTGCACTTCTCCAGAGCCCACGCCATCAACTTTCTGTTGACAGCATCCAGTGAGAACTCTTCCCGTGAGAAGTTGAAATTGAGGCTGATCCGGTCATTGGCCAGGACCTGGTTAAAAGGTTGGGGCTTTAGCTGCAGACGCAGGTGCTCAGGCTGGATCAGTTCCCCGTTGGTGACTATGCAGGCATATTCCAGCACGTTGCGCAGCTCCCGCACGTTGCCGGGCCAGTCATGGGCAAGCATCAGATCGAGGGCTGCCCTGGAGAGGCCTGGGAGCAATTTCCCCTGATGTTTCCGGAAGCTGTTCAGAAAATGTTCCGAAAGCTGCGAGATGTCTTCACGGCGTTCGCGCAGGGGCGGAATGGTGATCGGGAAGATATTCAGCCGATAATAGAGATCCCGCCGAAAGGCCCCCTGGTTGCAGCATTCATCCAGGTTGCGGTGGGTAGCAACGATGATCCTGAAGTCGGCGGTCGCGGGCCTGTCGGAACCGACTTTCTCGTATACCCTCTCCTCGAGGAGACGCAGCAGCTTGGGCTGGAGCGACAGCGGCATATCGCCGATCTCGTCCAAAAACAGTGTGCCCCCCTGTGCCCGGCTGCACTTCCCATCGCGCTCGCGGTCTGCGCCGGTGAAGGCGCCTTTCACATGGCCGAACAGCTCGCTTTCCAGAAGAGTTTCCGGTATGGCGGCACAGTTGACGGCAACAAAACTGGCCATGGTCTGTCCGGTGCCCATATGGATGGCCCGGGCCAACACCTCTTTTCCCACCCCGCTTTCTCCATGGATGGATACGGTGGTGCGGGGCGAGGCGACCACCTGCTTTGCCGCGGACAGTGTTTTACCCATTGCGGGGGAGTTACTGGCAATGTTTTGAAAGCTGAACTTTTCCCGTTCCGAATCGAGCATGCGGCCATAGTTGGCCCGCAGCCGGGCATACTCCAGCAGCCGCTCCACCACCAACAAAAGTTCTTCCCGATTGAGCGGCTTCAGCAGGTAGTCATCGCCCCCCCCTTTTATGGCCGCCACGGCGCTGTCAATACTGCCATGGGCGGTGACGAGCACAAACGGCAGCAGCGGATGGCTGCTGCGCACCTGACGCAGCAAGGTCATGCCGTCCATTTCCGGCATAATCATGTCGGACAGCACCAGGTCAAAATGGCCCTGCTCCAGCAGTGCCAGTGCCTCAACCCCGCTGGCTGCGCATTCTGTCTGGTACCCGGCATCATCCAGGTAACCCCTGATCATGAAACGGAAGCTCTGTTTATCGTCAACCACCAGTATCCGTGCAACGGGGCTCATGGAGCGCACTCCTTCGCCAGTTCGGATCGCAGCTGTTCCATCACCGGCCTTAGCCGATCAGCGCGGGCAGACGGGGCATTGTGCTGCAGCCAGACTGCCAGTTCCGCCGGTTTCTGATCGGCAAGATGCCCGCATAAACCTTTCAGTGTGTGGGCGGCCCGGCAAAGAGCGTTGCGATCGTCGTTCTCAAAGGCGGTCTGCAGACACTCCAGCTCATCGTTAATATCGGCAAGCAGCATTTCGCGATACTGACGGGCGCACTCGGGGTTGTTGTTCAGGTCATTGCGGGTTTGCCTGCTCAATAGCATTGCTTCACCGGTTGCAGCCGCGATGGTTCCTCCGCACTGCTCATGTATGGCCCTGGCCAGTTGTTCGGGAATGATCGGTTTGGGCAGAACCGCGTTGATGCCGACGCCAAGACAGTCTTCAAAGGTGGACGCTTCCACATCTGCGGTAATGGCTATGATCGGAACGGGTGTTTGGCGTCCCTCCTGCTCTCGGCGCCTGATCCGGCGGGCGACCTCGATGCCGTCGATGCCGGGCATGCGGATATCCAGCAGGATCACATCGAAATGCTGCTGTTCCACGAACCGCAACGCCTGCATACCCTCTTCCGCAAACGTAACCTGCTGTCCCCATGAGGTCAGGACATCACTCAACAGACGACGGTTGAAGCCGTTGTCCTCGACCACCAGAACCGCGCGTGCAGCCATTATCACCGGTGGCGCACAAAGGTCATCCGGCACGGGTTCTGTTTCCGAAAGCGGCAATTCGACAACAAAACGGCTCCCCTCGCCTTCCCGGCTGTCAACGGTGACACTCCCGTTCATCAGCGTCGTCAGACTGTGGACGATGGCCAGCCCGAGACCGGTGCCGCCGAAGGTGCGGGTTATGGTCGGATCAAGCTGGCGAAAGGGCTGAAAGAGCAGGGCGCGACCGGCATCTGGGATGCCGATGCCGGTATCCCTCACCTCGAAACGCACCATCTGGTGTCCGTCGCCCACCGGACGGCCGGTCAGGCTGACGGAGCAGGAGACCTCCCCGCTTTCGGTAAACTTGACAGCATTGGCAAGCAGGTTGGCAAGGATCTGGCGCAGGCGGACCGGATCACCCGAGACCCAGGCAGGTACGGCGTCGGCCACGTCAACCCGGAATGCCACCCGCTTCTGCTCCGCCAGGGGGTGATATTGTTCCTCCAGGCCGGCAACAAGCCGACACAGGTTGAACGGCACGGTCTCGAATTCCAGCCGTCCCGCCTCGATCTTGCTCATGTCCAGGATGTCGTTTACCAGCTCCATCAGGGAGCGGGAGGATTGTTCGAGGATGGCAAGGTACTGATCAATCCTGGCGGGATCGGTTGCCGTGCGGGCCAGGGCGCTGAATCCGACCAGGGCGTTGAGCGGGGTACGGATCTCATGGCTCATGACCGCCAGGAATTGGCTTTTAGCAATATTGGCGGCCTCCGCAGCCTTTTTTGCCTCGGAAAGTTCTAAAGTCCGTTCTGTGACCAGCTCTTCCAGAAGTTTGTTACGCTCTTCAATCTCCTGCAGAGGGTATACCTCCCCCTCCTGAGCCGAGCCAAACGGAACGGTAATACTACAGTGACAGATTTTCCAGCCTGCGGATTCTTTGCGAAAAATCAGCGCTAAGCGGGTTATCTTGCGTGAAAGGATATGGTCTTTGATCGGCAGATGGATAATGAAGGTACTGGTAGCGACGGCTATCGTATCGGATAATGACTGAGTGAAAAGATCCTTGAGTTCTATGCGGAGTGGATCCTTGAACTGCGCGAAATCCTGGCGGTTAATGGCAATCCATCCGTCCCGTTCCTTGATCAGTTCGTCGCCGCTGCCGGTAATACCGGAAAAATCTTCACTGAAAAGTTCCATGAACCGGTCATCGCGGGAAGCATACAGCCGCAGACAATTATCAAGCAATTGGCGGATTTCTTTATGGTCGATTGTTTTCATTGAGTGGACCTGTTTGCAGGGTGTCAGGTAGTTTTCCTATCCAGGCTGCGATACTGGATTGCCTCGGCGATATGCTGTTCGCGGATCGAAACGCTGCCGTCCAGGTCGGCGATGGTGCGGGCCACCTTGAGGATGCGGGTGTAGGTACGGGCCGAGAAGCCGAGGCGGTCGGTGACCAGTTCCAGCATGCGGTTGCCGGCCGGGTCCAGCTCGCAGTATTTCTTGATGAAACGCGGCGTCATCTGGGCGTTGCAGTGGATCTTGGTGCCGCGGTAGCGCTCCAGCTGCAGTTCGCGGGAGCGCCCTACCCGGCCGGCTATATCCGCTGAACTTTCGGCCTCGCTACGGTCGGCCAGGTCGCGGTATTTGACCGCAGGCACCTCGATGTGGATGTCGATCCGGTCCAGGAGCGGACCGGAGATGCGCGAGCGGTAGCGGTGGATCGCAACCGGTGTGCAGGTGCAGGGGTGGGTCGGGTCGGACAGGTAGCCGCAGGGGCAGGGATTCATGGCCGCCACCAGCATCACCCGCGAGGGGTAGGTCAGCGAGAGCAGCGAGCGGGAGATGGTGACCCGGCCATCCTCGATCGGCTGGCGCAGGACTTCGAGGACGTTTTTCTTGAATTCGGGCAGCTCATCCAAAAACAGCACGCCGTTGTGGGCCAGCGAGACCTCGCCCGGCTTGGGGGTGCTGCCGCCGCCGATCAGCCCCACATCCGAGATCGTGTGGTGCGGGGAGCGGAAGGGGCGGATCGCCATCAGCGCCCGCTCCTTCTCCAGCAAGCCGCTGACACTGAAGATCTTGGTGGTTTCGATGGCTTCGTCAAAGGACATCTGGGGGAGGATGGTCGGGATGCGGCGGGCGATCATGGTCTTGCCCGAGCCAGGAGGCCCGATCATCAAAATATTATGACCGCCGCTGGCGGCCACTTCCAGGGCGCGCTTGGCGTGTTCCTGCCCCTTGACCTCGCTGAAATCCTCGCCGTATTCGCAGCCGCTGGCAAACAGGGCCTGCAGATCGACCCGGCAGGGCTCGATGACCTCCCGGCCCCCCAGGAATTCGACCACCTGGGCCAGCGTGGTGGCGCCGATCACGTCGATGCCCTCGACCACCGCCGCTTCGGGGGCGTTTTCCGCCGGCAGGATCAGCCCTTTGAGTCCGGCGCGCTTGGCGGCCACCGCCATCGACAGCGCGCCGCGAATGGCCTTGAGTCCGCCATCCAGCGACAGTTCCCCCAGCAGGATATATTCCCGCAGGCACGGGCCCTTGAGCACCCCGGTGGCGGCCAGGATGCCGATCGAGATCGGCAGGTCGTAGGCGGCGCCCTCCTTCTTGATATCGGCCGGCGCCAGGTTGGCGGTGATGCGCCGGGCCGGAAAATCATAGCCGGAGTTCTTCAGCGCCGCTTTGACGCGGTCCTTGCTCTCCTTGACCGCGCCGTCCGGCAGGCCGACCGTGGCAAAGGCGGGCAGACCCGCCGCCAGATCAACTTCCACATCCACAAGGATCGCATCAATACCGATCAGGGCACTGCTGAAGACTTTTGCGAGCATATTCAACCCCTGAGTTTCTTGAGTTTCTTGAGTTGAAGAGTCAAATCATTGAACTCCATAAACTCCATAAACTCTATGAACTCTAAGAACTCTAAGAACGAAGCATTATAAAACCCATCTGCCTACCGGCGTCATCCTTGTCCCGGCGATAGGAGAAGAACAGTTCACTGTGGCAGCAGACGCACTGGTCGGAAAGCTGCACAGCAGCGGCCGGAACTCCGGCCAGCAGAAGCAGCTCGCGGTTGGCCGCGGCCAGGTCCAGCTTCCATTTTCCTTCGCCGCTCAACTCGGCAAACTCAGCCCAGGCGATTCCGCCCTGCACGAAGGCCTGCTTGACCGGGCCGTCAACCTCGTAGCAGCACTTCTGGATACAGGGGCCGATGGCGGCCTGCAACCCGCCCGGATCGCAACCGAATTCCGATTGCATGCCGGCCACGACCTTGGACACCAGCTTGCCGGCGGTCCCCTTCCACCCGGCGTGAACGGCGGCGATCACCCCTTTCTCCGGGTCGCACAAAAGGATCGGCACGCAGTCGGCCACACAGACGCCGATCATCACCTGCGGCTGGTTGGTGATAACCGCGTCGCCCTCAACTGACAGGAAATGGCTGTAATCCTCGTTGGGCTCGTTGATCACCAGTATATCGACACCATGTACCTGTTTGGGCGTTACCAGCGCATCCTGATCGACACCGAAGGCGCGGGCCAGCAGGCTGCGGTTGCCCTCGACGTTCGATTGCTGATCCGGGGTGTTAATGCCCAGGTTGAGAGAATTGTAGGGAGGTCGCGAAACCCCTTCATGGCGGGAGGTAAAACCCTGGGTCGAGCAGGGTCTGCCCGTAAAATCCACCGCCAGGTACTGAATGCGGTCTATTCGCTTGATCTGCATCTTGATTCCTCCGAAACCCGCTAAACGGGTCTGTTGTTAAACTTGGCAGGCTGCTGAAAATCCTTTTGCCTTATTGACTATTTTAGGCTTTACTACCGTTGCGACGTTGACGCCAGACATAGACCGCCACCAGAACCATACTGAACAGCAGCACCCAGACCAGCGCCTTGTGGGAATACTGCATGATCAGCTGCTGGTTCTCGCCGATGGCGTAGCCGATCAAGGTCAGGATCGTGCACCAGATGCCGGCGCCCATCAATGTATAGAGCGAGAACTTGAGATGATTCATTCCGGCTAGTCCGGCCGGGATCGAAATCAGGTGGCGGACCACCGGCAGCAGTCGGCCGATGAAGGTCGAGATTTCGCCATGCTTCAGAAAGAACTTTTCGACCCGCTCGAATTTGTCGGGCGGAATCAGCACGTATTTGCCGTACTTGAGGATCAGCGGCCTCCCCAGGTAATGGGAGGCAAAGTAGTTGGCATAGGCCCCGACCAGGCTGCCGACGGTGCCGCACAGTATGGCGACGGCCATGTTCATTTTCCCCTGGTAGGCCAGATAGCCGGCCGGCGGCATCACCAGTTCACTCGGCACCGGGATGATCGAGCTCTCCATCGCCATCAGCAGAAATATGCCGGGGTAACCCATGGCTCCGATCGTGTCGAGCAGCCACTGGACAATCGTGTGCATTATCAATATCTCCTTGTCAATTATCGAACGGTCACAGTTTATAACCCATATAACCGCTTCGGGCAACAACGGATAGGACTCGTATGAACGAAAAACCGTATACCATCATCGATCGCCTGCGCCGGGAAGTGCTGACCGGCGACGGCGCCATCGGCACCATGCTCTATGCGAAAGGGGTCGGGCTCGACAGCAACTTCGAACACCTGAACCTGGTCCGCCCGGCGCTGGTCAGAGAACTGGCCGGCGAATACGCCGCCGCCGGCGCGCAGGTGATCGAGACCAACACCTTCGGAGCCAACTACACCAAACTGTCCGCCATCGGACTGGGGCACAAGGTGGTCGAGATCAACCTGGCCGGCGCGGCAATCGCCCGCCAGGCGGCCGCCGGCCGGGACATCCTGGTGGCCGGCTCGGTGGGGCCGCTGGTACAGATCAAGGGCGACGACCGGGAGCTGTCCCGTGACGAGATGGAAGCGGTCTTTCGCGTGCAGTGCAACGCGCTGGCCGAGGGGGGCGTCGATCTGCTGCTGCTGGAGACCTTTTCGTCCTTGGAACAGCTGCAGGCTGCACTTCGCGCCGCGCGCGGCTGCGGCCTGCCGGTAAGTGCCTCAATGGCCTTCATGGAGGGGGGACGCAGCGCCGACGGCACATCGGTGGAGCGTTTCTGCGGGGCAATGGAAGCGGCCGGGGCCGACATTATCGGCGCCAACTGCGGCGCCGGTCCGCTGGAACTGCTCAAAGTAATCAAGCGCCTGGCCATGCTGACCGACAAGCCGATCAGCGCCTATGCCAACAGCGGCTTCCCCGAGTATCGCGACGGACGCTATATCTACCGCGCAACTCCGGAGTATTTTGCCGGCATGGCGGCCGAGATGGCGGCCGCCGGCGCTAACCTGCTGGGTGGCTGCTGCGGCACAACGCCCGAACATATCGCGGCCATTGCCCAAAGGATCGGCGGCGCCACACCCGCCACCAGGAGCAGGATTCCGCACATCACCGTTTCCGAACCGGTCGAGGAGACACGCCAGGCTGCCTCTTTTCTGGACCACTGGGGCGCCCGCAAGGTAATTACGGTAGAACTTGACCCGCCCAAGGGCACCGATTGCAGCCGGATCATCGCCGGCAGCCGACGTCTGAAGCAGGCCGGCGCCGGCGCGATCAACCTGGCCGAAAATCCGCTGGCGCGGCCCCGCATGGGCAACATCGCCCTGGGCAGCGTCATCCAGCGCGAAGTCGGCATCGAAGTCATAGTGCATGTCACCGGCCGCGACCGCAACCTGATCGGCATGCAGTCCGACCTGATGGGAGCCAACCTGCTGGGCATCCGCTCGATTCTGGCCGTGACCGGTGACCCGGCCACGATGGGAGACCACGCCGGCGCAAAATCGGTATTCGACCTGCACTCCTTTACCCTGATCAAGCTGTTGAGCGACATGAACCGGGGGGTGAACGCGATCGGCAACCCGATCGGCGAAGGGACCGGTTTCACGATCGGCGCCGCCTTCAACCCCAACACCCGCAACATGGCGGTCCAGGCCGAGCGGCTGCGCAGGAAAGTCGCCAACGGCGCCCGTTTCACCCAGACCCAGCCGATCTACGACCCGGCCATCCTGTTCGAGGCGCTGGAAGCGACCCGCGACTGCGGCATCCCCTTCCTGCCAGGCATCATGCCGCTGGTCAGCGAACGCAACGCCGAATACCTGAACAACGAAGTGCCGGGCATCACGGTGCCGGACGCGGTCCGCGCCCGCATGAAGGGGCTGGAGAAAGAGGCCGGCGCGCGGGAAGGGCTGGCGATCGCAAAAGAGTTCATCGACGCGACCATTGGCGCGGTGGGGGGCTATTACCTGATCCCCCCCTTCGGCAAGCACGAGCTGGCCGAGGAATTGATCAGACATATCAAGCAGCGTGAGAGGGAGCAACAATGACAGTTTGGATAAAAAGGGTATTACTGCTGACCGTCTGCCTGACCATGACCGCCTGCGTTTCCGAGATGGGACTGCGCGAGGAGTTCGAGAAGAGCATGCGGGCCTACAATCGCATGCTGCGCTGGCAGGAGGTTGAAAATGCCGGCATGACCTACGTCGATAAAGAGCAGCGCGACGAGTTCATGCGCAACGCCGAATCTCTCAGGAGAAGGGGGGTCACGCTGACCGACTTCCGCATCCTGACCTTCGAATGTCTGCCGGACAAGAAAACCGGCGATGTGGTGGCCGAATTCGACTACTTCATCCTCCCCTCCAACCGCATCAAGACCGTGACCTACCGCCAGGAGTGGGTCTACCGGGACCTGCTCAAAAGCTGGAAGCTCAAGAGCGGGCTGCCACCCTTCGAATAGCGGACGATGGAGACTTTAGCCCGGCAGATAAACGCTTTTTCCGGTTACCTGGAAACCGAGCGCAATGTGTCGCCGCATACGCTGGCAGCCTATAACAGCGATCTGGCGCAGTGGCTGGCGTTTGTCCGCTCAGAAAAAGGGGATGCCGTCTCCGCAGGGGATATCGACCATCTGCTGCTGCGGCGCTATCTGGCCGGGCTGTCAAAAACCACCAAGAAGAGTTCGATCGGCAGGAAGCTGGCCGCCATCCGCTCCTTCTTCCGCTTCCTGCTGCGACGCGGCATGATCACCAAAAACCCGGCCGAGCTGATCGCCACCCCCAAAAAGGAGCAGCGGCTGCCGTTTCACCTGGATATCGACCAGGCCACCAGCCTGATGGAGGCTCCGGACGAGGAGCAGCCGCACGCCCGGCGCGACCGTGCCATCCTGGAACTGCTCTATTCCAGCGGCCTGCGGGTTTCGGAACTGACCGGGCTGAATATCGGCGAGATCGACCTGACAAGCGGTATGGTACGGGTGATGGGCAAGGGGGGCAAGGAGCGCATCGTCCCGGTCGGCAGCCGCGCCCTGGAAGCGCTGCAGGCCTACCTGGAAGAACGGTCCGACGCGCAGAACAGGGCAGCGCTTTTTCTCAACACCCGCGGACAGAGGATCAACCGCCGCAGCGTGGCCCGCATCGTTGATGCCCATGTGCTGCGCATTGCCGCCTTCAAACGGATTTCGCCGCACACGCTGCGGCACACCTTCGCCACCCACATGCTGGAGGGGGGCGCGGACCTGCGCGCGATCCAGGAACTGCTGGGACACGCCTCGCTCTCCACCACCCAGAAATACACCCACGTCAGCATCGACCGCCTGATGGAAGTCTACGACAAGGCCCATCCCAAGGCGCATGCCGTGGACGCGGAATGACCCGCCCATTTTTTCTTTGCCTACCTCAGCCGATTGCTAGTAGTATATTCCGGTTTTATAATTCAACTCCGCGGATACCCAAGCACACATGGAAGAACCCAAAAAAGACAAATTGATCAAGGAACTGCAGGGGATGGCGCTGGGAGCGGTCGGTGTATTTTTCATGCTGGCCTTTCTGACCTATAATACCGGCGATGTTTCCTGGAACAGCTACTCCAACGAGGGCAGTATTCACAACCTGGGAGGACGGCTGGGCGCCCAGGTGTCAGACCTGTTTTTCAGCAGCTTCGGTCTGGCTTCCTACCTGATCCCGCTGGCGCTGCTGTACATGTCCTATACCCTGTTCCGCTTCAAGGAGATCCGGCTGCGGTCCTACAAGCTGATCGCCGCTGCCGGCCTGCTGTTCTCGCTGGCGACCCTGTTCGCATTTTTCCGTGACAAGACCTCTCTTTTTGAACAGCAGGTGCCGACCGGCGGACTGGTGGGTGTTGTCACGGCTCATTTCCTGAAGAGCACGGTCGGCACGGCCGGTGCGCTGCTGCTGCTGTTGCCGCTTCTGGCGGCCTGCATCATGATCCTGGCGCACTTCTCCTTCGTGCTGTTTGCCGGCTGGTGGCTGGAAAACCTCAAGCACAAACTGGCTGCCTGGCAGGAACGCCGCAGCCATGATCGCGAGGAGAAAGAAAAGCAGAACGCCAAGAAGGAAGGGCTGCCGGCCGCGGCCGCCTCAAGCGGACCGGTCATCAAGCCGGCCGCCGCGCCTCCGCCGCGTCCCAACCTGATCAAGAAGGAAAAGGAAAAGAAAAAAGAGGACGCCAAAACCGCGGCGGTTCAGGAAACCTTCGAGTTCATCAAGGCCGAAGGGAATTTCCACACCCCCCCCTTCTCGCTGCTGGATATTCCACCCGCCACCGAAAAGACCCTCGACCGCGACGCGCTGACCTTGAATGCGCGCCTGCTGGAGAAGAAGCTCAAGGATTACAACATCGACGGTGAGGTGGTGGAAATCTGCCCCGGCCCGGTGATCACGATGTATGAATTCTCTCCGGCGCCGGGAATCAAGATCAGCCGGATTGCCGGCCTGACCGACGACCTGACCATGGCGCTGCAGGCCATGTCGATCCGCATCGTGGCGCCGATCCCCGGCAAGGGGGTGGTCGGCATCGAGGTTCCCAACCGGGACCGCGACATGGTCTTCCTGCGCGAGATTTTCAACTGCGAGCATTTTTCCCACAGCAAGATGAAACTGCCGCTGGCGCTGGGCAAGGACATCGCCGGCCTGCCGGTAGTGACTGACCTGGCCAAGGCCCCGCATCTGCTGGTGGCCGGTTCGACCGGTTCCGGCAAGTCGGTTTCGATCAACACCATGATCCTATCACTTTTGTACACATCCACCCCCCAGGATGTGCGCATGATCATGGTTGACCCCAAGATGCTGGAGTTCTCGATGTACGAGGGGATTCCGCACCTGCTGCTGCCGGTCGTGACCGAACCCAAGAAGGCCTCGCTGGCGCTGAAATGGGCGGTCAACGAGATGGAGCGTCGCTACACGCTGCTGTCGGACAAGGGTGTCCGCAATATCGACTCCTACAACAAAAAACTGGCCGGCGAACTGCTGGAGCAGGAAGAGTTTAACTCCGTCCCGGAAGCGGAGATCATCGAGGAGTTGGAGGAGATCGTCGAGGGGGGCGAAGCCGAAATCGATCCGATCCCCTTCGTGGTCGATGACGACGTGATCCTGGAGCACAGCCACCTGCCCTATATCGTGGTAATCGTGGACGAGCTGGCCGACCTGATGATGGTGGCCGGCCGCGAAGTAGAGGAGCATATCGCCCGGCTGGCCCAAAAGGCGCGCGCCTCGGGCATCCACCTGATCCTGGCCACCCAGCGCCCCTCGGTGGACGTGATCACCGGCCTGATCAAGGCCAACCTGCCGTCGCGCATATCTTTCCAGGTCACCTCGAAAGTTGATTCGCGCACCATCCTGGACACCAATGGCGCCGAAAGCCTGCTGGGCAACGGCGACATGCTCTACATGCCGCCAGGGACCTCGCGCCTGCAGCGTATCCACGGCGCATTCGTATCCGACGCCGAGGTGCAGCGGGTGGTGGACTTCCTCAAGAAACAGGGCAAACCGGTCTACGAGAAGTCAATCATGGAGATGAAGGACGCCGACGAGAAGGGCTCTTCCGGCAATGAAGAGGAGCAGGACGAGCGTTGGGAGGATGCGCTGCGGCTGGTGGCCGAGACCAAACAGGCCAGCATTTCGATGGTCCAGCGCCGCCTGCGGATCGGCTACAACCGCGCCGCCCGCATCGTGGAAATGATGGAGAGCGAAGGGATGATCGCCCCCAGCGACGGCACCAGCAAGCCGCGCGAGATCTACATGGACATCATCCACGCCTATCTTAATTCGCAGTTGACGAGGTAAGAGACATGACTTCAATACAGGCAACCGCCATCCAGTTCAATGTCAACCAGGGAGATGTGGACGCCAACCTGAACTATGTGCGCCAAGCGCTGGCCCGCACCGCCGCACAGGGCGCCAACTTGGTGGTGCTGCCGGAGATGTGGTCCAGCGGCTTTGATTACAAGAACCTGAACCAGCTGGCGCTCAGGACCGCCGGGATCGTCGAGGAACTGCTGGCCCTGTCGCGTGAGCTGAAGTTGGTGATCGTCGGCAGCATGCCGGAACCGAACGGCGACAAGGTCTTCAACACGATCTATGTAGTTGATAACGGGGTGCTGGCCGGGGTCTATCGCAAGATCCACCTGTTTTCGCTGCTGGGAGAGGACCGGGCCTTCTGCGGGGGCGACCGCTGGCTGCTGGCGGAGACCTCGCTCGGCAAAATCGGCGTGATCATCTGCTACGACCTGCGTTTCCCGGAGTTGACCCGCCGGCTGGCGCTGGAAGGGGCCCGTGTGATCTGCGTGCCGGCCCAGTGGCCCAAACCGCGCCAGGAGCATTGGCGGACCCTGCTGAGGGCGCGCGCGATCGAGAATCAGCTGTTTGTCGTATCGTGCAACGCCTGCGGCCGCATCGGCAAGCTGGATTTCTTCGGCATGAGCATGATCATCAATCCCAAAGGCGAGCTGCTGGCGGAAGCCGGCGAGGAACAGTGCGAGATCGCGGCCGGCCTGGAAATGCGGGAGCTGGAGGAGTGGCGGGCACAGATCCCCTGCTTCAACGACCGCAAGCCGGAATATTACTGATATTCACCCGCTGTACAACTCCTTCAACAACTCCGGCCTGTCCAGTGATTTCCGCAACGCGATCCTGAGCGATTCCACCTGTTCAAATCCGTCGGCCTTGGTCATGCGCCCGTTCTTGTACAAGAGCCGCAGGCTTCTGCGCAGGGCGTCAGCCGCCGCCAGGGCCTTTTCTCCGGTCGGATCGGCCTTGAGCAGCCGGGACTCTTCCGGATTCCGCATATAGTCCATAACCGCCTCTCCGGCCAGCGTCATGTATTCATCACGGTCGTTTTCCGACAGCTGGTAACGCGAATTTTTGGACAGGGTCAGCATGACCCGCTGCCACTTCTCCAGCCGCGATAACAGCATGATCGAGTTGAATATGCGCTTGTTGGTGCCGAACGAGAAAATCGTCGCGGTCAGGACGCTGCGCAGCATCTTGTCGTTGGCCTGCTGGTCCGAGCGGCACACATCCCTGGCCAGTTCCCAGATTTCCTTGTCCACAAAGGTCTCGAAGCGCATCTCCCAATAGGCGTGTTTCATAGTCACGGTAGCGAAGGTGCGTATGATTTTGTAGGGGACGTAGTAGTTATGGGCAATAGTGTCCGCCGCCAAGTGGCAGAGATAGCCATAGGCGCAGGCCCGCTGGCTGTCGGTTTCGGCTTTTTTCAACACCTTGAGACCGATGCCCCAGCGGTGACAGTTCAACAGATAGTGGGTGAACTTCTTGCCGATAATGATATCCGCCGCGATGCAGCCGTAAAGGAAGTCGCGCGGATGCGCGGTCAGAAGCGCCGCCAGATGGCCCGGCAGTGTGGCGGAATTGGCCAGCACATTGGCACCCAGCTGCAGGTGAATGCCTCCGCCCCAGGCCAGGGCATCAGCGGGAATCAGAATAACCGCGATCGCGGTCAACATAAATAGCATGGGTCTCTTTCGTTTTGACAGACAGGCTGCTTGCTGATAGATTTCCAATCCACTTTACTGTATCTGTTTGCCGGTTGCATCAAAAATGACGGCGGGAGCATCATTGATGGTTATTCATTCGGTCCAGTCACAACTATGGGCGTCACTGGGCGCCTATCTTCAGGATCTCAAGGAGAGCGGAATCGACGGCCTCACGGCGGAGTCTTCGAATACGGCAGTTCCGGAACCTCTCGTGCTGCAGTCGGCGCCACCCCAGCCCACACCGCAACCGAAAGCCGAAAAGCCTGAACCGGGCATGACTGAAAAGCATGAAACCCTGGAACAGATCAGAAAAAGCCTGGGCGATTGCCAACGCTGCAAACTTGGCGCAACCAGGAAAAAGCTGGTTTTCGGCGTTGGTAATCCCAATGCCCGGCTGGTGTTTGTCGGCGAGGGGCCTGGAGCGGATGAGGATGAAAAGGGAGAGCCGTTTGTAGGCGATGCCGGCAGGATGCTGAACCGGATCATTACCGCGATGGGACTTAAACGCGAAGATGTCTACATCTGCAATGTGGTCAAATGCCGCCCGCCCCAGAACCGCAACCCGGAGAGCGATGAGATAGCGGCCTGTTCCCCATTCCTGCTGCGACAGCTGCACTCGGTCAAGCCGGAGGTGATCGTGGCGCTGGGAACCTTTGCTGCGCAGACCGTGCTTGGCACCAGGGAACCGATTTCAAAGCTGCGCGGCAAGTTCCATGACTTCCACGGCATTCCGCTGATGCCGACCTATCACCCTTCCTACCTGCTGCGCACCGGCGGGAATTCGGATTCGTTCTGGGCGGTGTGGGACGACATGACCCAGGTGTTGCGGCTGCTGAAACTGCCGGTACCGGACAAGAGCAGGAAGAAATAGCTATCCCGTCCGTCGGCAACGGCTTTGCCTACAAACCGTACCACCTTCTGACAACGAAAATATCCTTCGATTTGCTGCCCGCGGGCCAGGCGTCAACCGGCCTGCGGCTGCGCATGATCTCCCGCAGACGCCGCTCCAGCGGTGTCAGCACTACTCCGCCGTTGCCCGCTTTCCCGCACTCCAGCCTGCTTTCGATCGCGGTTTCACGATCCAGCACTATCACCACGTGTCCATTCCAGACAATCAGATCGAGCGGTTCCAGCAGGGGCATGATCTGCGCGGCCTGCCGGCCGGCGACGGAGACCGGATTTCCGTATGCCACAAGCTGCGACGTGTTGCGCGGCGTCCAGCCGCCGGTAGCCTGATAGAGCAGTCCGGAGCAGTCCAGTCCGGCCAGCGTCAATCTGGCTGCATCTCCCTGGCCGAGGATCCCCTGGAACCATTTGGCCAATTCCGGCACCCCGTCACGCGCATTGCCACCCCAGACATAGCTGCTGCCCAGGGAATCTTTAAGGGCCGCCGCAACCTGTTCCCGTGACGGCAGGGTCTTTACGCGGGGAGGCGGGACAACACTCCCCCGCTTCAGGGCGCCGCACTCCACGTAAAGCCGGACACCGGGTGGAGGCTGGTACTCATCGGTTTCCACCCGGCAGATCGTAGTCGAACCACGCCTCTGCTCTTCCAGGACCTTGAAGACCGTTCCGGGCAGAGCGATGAACTCAAGTTCCCGGACCTGGCCGCAACGGTCGCTTTTTAAAACACGACCGTCTTTCCCGCCGAACACACCCGCAAAATCGGCGGAGTTGAGCACCGGCGTGTTTTGACTGGCTACTCCAAAGATTACCGGCTGACAATGGCACACCTGTGCAGCCCCGAAAATGGTCAGAAAAACAATGATCAGGTTGACTATCATTTGTGACGGCTCGCTTGGCGGACCAACTCTTTCTGGGCAAAGGTCAGGCGTGGTGACGCAAGCAGATCCCGTAGCGTGGCGGCGGGAAGTCCCGGCAGAAACATGGTGAACCAGATTGCCGGAGTGCGCGGGTTCTTCAGGATCGCCAAGCGGATGTTGGGGCGCCCTTTCCAGCGGCTG
>MGZK01000111.1:0-18265 GCA_001802125.1 Geobacteraceae bacterium GWC2_55_20 | reverse complement strand
ACCACATTCGGCAGACCTTCGCGGAGCAGCGACTCAACCACCGCTGCCGTGCCGCGACGCGCCAGGGCCAACTTGTTCCCCAGCGGCTGGGTCGGCAGACGCTGGATTATGTTGCGCTCCGCGGCAAGATGCACATCGGCGGTTATTCCAGGCATCTGGCAGAGCTTGACCAGGTCGAATATATAGAGCAGCGGCAGCATCGCCGGAACAAGGTGGGGCGGCGTCTCGGGATGCCTGACCAGCGCGAATTTCACCGCATAGCTTTCAATCAGGCGTTTATTGCTGAATATGGCCGCCGGGATGTCCCCAAGCCCACGACGTTTGAGCAGCGCCAACAGGTGCTGTTCGTCCAGGGCCGGGTTGCGCAATGCCGCCTGCAACACATCGCCGCTGGCGTCCTGTACTACTGTAAACAGCTGATCCTTGTCCGCTGTAAGCACATGCTGCAGCCTGCGTGACAGAATCTGTCCGCTCTCCGCATTTGTTGCGTAGTCCTGATCGACAGTTCCGGCCGCGGAATCTTTTGGCATTTCGGTCATTTCCATATTCCAGGGTTTGTGACTTGGTGACAAATCTAGCATTGCCTTATCCACCGATGCAATCACTTTGCCATTAACCGGTTCGACCGCATTTACACATATGCATTCATCTGCGGTTGCACGCTCGAACGCTTCATGGTAGAGATGAATCGATTTAAATCCGGAAAGGCAATCAGTGAATAATATCCTTGCGGCAAATATTCAGATGGAAACCCTGGAAATAGGAGACGATGAACTGGCCGAAATCGGCCTGATTCTGGAGATGCGCTGCAATTTCACGATGTCCTGTTACAAGGACAAGTGCATGAAAAGGCGGGTTGCAATCAGAATGCGCTCCTGCCGCTGTAATGACGCCGCCAGCTACTGTAATCTGCTGCTACGTAGTGAGCATGAACTGGGCCTGCTTCAAAAAGCGCTTACGATCCATGTCAGCCAGTTTTTCAGAAATCCATCGGTATTCGAGAAGCTGCGCTCCGATGTCATACCATCGCTTTACAAATCTTCGGCCGGACTCCATGATCAATTGCGGATCTGCAGTCTCGGGTGTGCCGGAGGTGAAGAAGCCTACAGCATTGCTATTTTGCTGAGAGAATATTTCTCAAATGAGCTCGAACTGGTAGATACATTTATCACCGGGATGGATATCGACCGGGAAACCATCAGGACTGCTGAACGGGGAGAGTATAACCCGGATCGCCTGAAAGAGTTGCCGGATATATTCAAGGAGCGGTACTTCACGGCAAGCGGCTCCAGAATGCAACTTTCGAATACCATCCGGGAGATGGTTACCTTCAGCCAGGGCGACATCACCATGGTCGGGAACTACCGGCCGCACGACCTGGTTCTGTGCCGTAATACCCTGATATATTTCACCAGGATCGAACAGGAAAAAATATTGAACGGCATCGCGGACATTCTGCCGCCCGGTGGTATACTGGTGCTCGGCAAGTCCGAAACCCTGGTGGGCGATGTCCGCCGCAGATTCACGGCGGTTTGTCCGGTTGAGAGGATCTACCGGCGAATATGAGGCCCGGTCAATAAATAAATCATATGCGGAGAGTTCAGCATGCGCATCCCCATAGGTTATAAATTCATTCTCGGTTTTGTAGTGGTTGTCGCAGCGGTAGCCTTCAGCCCCAGGCTGGTGGCCCGGCTAGGATACTCGCAGGAATTCAGCGGTTTTCTGGGATACGCGGTTGCGCTGACGATCGGCCTGATCCTGGGATGGCTGTTTTCAAAGAGCTTTACCGCGAATATCGAACGCCTGACCGATTCCGCGGAATCCATCGGGCGCGGAGACTTGACCAGGGACGTGATCATCCGGCCATCACGGATTCCGGATGAGAGCCATGAGCTGGCAGGCCTGATCAACCTGATGCTGCGGAATCTCAGGGAACTGGTGCGGCACATCAAAAAGACCTCCGGCCAGCTCTCTGAATCTTCCCGCGAGATCAACTCGACCGCACTGGAGATAAACGCCTCGACCGAAGAGGTGGCCCAGGCCATCGAGCAGATATCCCGTGGAGCAGAATCACAGGCCGAAATGGTCGAAAAGAGTTCCAAGACCATCCGGGAAATGGCAATTTCCATAGAGCTGGTCGCGGCCCGGGCACGTGAGACGGCCAAGGCTGCCCGCGAAACCAGCCTGACCGCCCAGCACGGTGGCGCGCTGGCAAATGACTCGCTGGAACGGATGAAGGATTTTTTCGAGAACCAGGAAACCATCGGACGTCAATTTGACACCTTCAACGGCAAACTGCAGAAAGTTGGCAAGATTGCCGACTGCATCGGCAACATAGCGCGCCAGACTAACCTGCTGGCTCTGAACGCCTCGATTGAAGCGGCCAGAGCCGGTGATTCGGGCAGGGGTTTTGCCGTTGTGGCCGAGGAGGTCCGCAAACTGGCTGACGGCTCATCGCAGTCGGCATCAGAGATTAATGACATGATCGAAAACCTGCGTGAGGAGAGCCATCGCGTTCATGAAGTGATTTTGGAGAGCTCACGCAGCATAAAAGAGGGAAAGAAAAATATTGATATAACCGCGGGAGCTTTTCAGGAAATTCTCAAGACCGTACTGGAAACGGAGCGCAAAGCAACCAGCATTGCAGATCTTTCCCAGATGCAGCAGGAAGGATCGGCACGGATGGTCAAGGCGGTTGATGAGATCGCCAAGGTGGCTGATGACAACGCTGCCGCAACCGAGCAGGTCTCAGCCGCCACCGAAGAGCAGCTGGCCGCCATGCAGGACATGGCCCTTGCGACCAGGGAGCTGACACAGCTTGCGGAAGAGCTGTTGACCGTTATAGAGCGTTTTCAAGTTGGGCCGGAATAACCTGAATGCAGAGCAGTGCCAAAGATCGCAAATTTCTTATTTTTGAAGTGCATGGATCACTTTACGCATTTGATCTGACACTTGTGTCGGAAGTCGTCGATCCGCTGCCATGCTGGCCGATACCGCTTGCTCCGGACTGCTTCAGCGGCGCCGTCCAGATACATGGCTCGATTGTTGCCGTGATTGATCTGGCCGCTTTTTTCGGTTTGTCCCAAAACCGTGAGCCCAGCAAAATGATTGTGCTGGTCAAGGATGTTGCCGCGCTGGCTTTTCAGGTTGCGCGTGTCATAAGAATTGCCACATTACAGCAAGCTGAAGTTCAGAACTCTTCGGAAGATGATTTCACATTGTCCCGACTGGTTCTGGCCGAAGGTGAGGCCAGACTTCTGGATGTGCATAAAATGGTACTAGCTGCTGAAGATATGATGAAATGACGATCTAAGTCTTAAAAAATATTACTGTTGGCAAATAATACTTGACAGCTGCGATTATCTGCGTATATTCCAAGGTCGATTTTAAAAACCATGCGCTCGGCGTTTAAATGGTAAATTCACAAAGAAAGAGGTAACGCAATGAAAAAACTGATCTCCCTGACCCTGGTACTCGCACTGGCTACAGTATTTGCTGCTGGCTGCAAGAAAAAAGAAGAAGCTCCTGCTCCTGCTCCTGCTGTTGAAGCTCCGAAGCCAGTACAGGCTCCTATGTCCGCAGCAAAAGCAACCGACGCAGCCAAGCCTGCTGACGCTGCTGCTCCTGCAGCTGCTCCTGCTGAAGAGAAGAAGCACTAATTCACTACCCCTCAAGGGAGTGAGAAGAGCCTGCGGGATAACCCGCGGGCTCTTTTTATATGTAATGCCGGTTTCATGTCATGGCCAGGATTTCACCTTGACCCGGAATTGGCCAAGGACCTGCCGATGCACGAAATGTCCATAACCCAGGGAATAATCGATCTATGCCTGCAACACGCCGGAGGCCGCCGCATCAAGTCGCTGGAAGTCGAGATCGGCGAACTGAGCAGCGTCGTCCCTGACGCGGTCGAGTTCTGTTTCGAGGCCTGCAGCAAGGGGACTCTGCTGGAAGGCGCTGTGCTTGTCATTACACGCATTCCCGGCAAGGGTCTTTGTCAGGAGTGTGGCGCGGAAACACATCTGCCTGAATTGTTTGCCGCCTGTGGTGCCTGTGGAAGCTGTCAGGTTGGAATAACGGCCGGAGAAGAACTGCGGGTGAAAGAGATTGAGGTAGATGATTAAAAAAGGGCGCTGCATTCGCAACGCCCTTTTTTGTTCCGCTGAATTACTGATCAGTCGTTGAAACCGTCCGCATCGGCGGTCGGATCAAACTGTTCCCAATGCTCCGGAGAACGCCACAGTCCGGAAAGGATCAGTTCGCGGATATGCATGAACTCCTTGGGCAGCCGGTCATACATCTTGACGAACAGCTCCTCGTGCGAAATGATTTCATCCTTCCAGACATCACGATCTACCGACATGAGGTCGTAGAATTGTTCGCGGGTAACGCTTCCTTCCAGACCGGTCCAGTCCAGATCTTCATAGCGCGGCATCCATCCCAGCGGACTTTCAACCGCTGCGGCATCGCCTTTGACACGCTCCACAATCCATTTCAGAATGCGCATGTTCTCGCCATAGCCAGGCCAGAGGAACTTACCGTTGGCGTCCTTGCGGAACCAGTTGACACTGAAGATACGGGGCGGCTTGGGAGTCGTACGTCCGACCTGCAGCCAATGGGCAAAGTAATCGGCCATATGGTAGCCACAGAACGGCAGCATCGCAAACGGGTCGCGACGAACATTTCCGGTGGCGCCAACAGCGGCGGCAGTGGTTTCCGAGCCCATGGTCGCGGCCAGATAAACACCGAAACTCCAGTTGAAGGACTGGTAGACCAGCGGGATGACGTTGTTGCGGCGGCCGCCGAAAATGAAGGCGCTGATCGGCACTCCCTTGGGATTTTCCCAATCCGGATCGATTGAGGGGCACTGGCCGGCCGGTGAGGTGAAGCGGGAGTTCGGATGGGCGGCGTTCCGGCCGCAGCCGGGAGTCCACTCGTTACCCTGCCAGTCGATCAGCTTCTCGGGAGCCGTGTCGGTCATTCCCTCCCACCAGACATCGCCATCCGGTGTCAAGGCCACGTTAGTGAAGATCGAGTTGCCGGCGCAGGAGGCCATGGCGTTCGGGTTGGTTTTTGCCGATGTCCCCGGAGCCACTCCGAAAAAACCGTATTCGGGATTAATGGCATACAGCTGGCCGTCGGAGCCGGACTTGATCCAGGCGATGTCGTCGCCGACCGTCGAAACTTTCCAGCCGTTTTTGTTGAAAATCTCGGGCGGCACCAGCATTGCCAGGTTGGTCTTGCCGCAAGCGCTGGGGAAGGCTGCCCCCACATAGGTTTTCTCGCCTTTGGGAGACTCGATCCCCAGGATCAGCATGTGCTCGGCCAGCCACCCTTCGTCCTTGGCTATCTTGGAGGCGATGCGAAGCGCCAGGCACTTCTTGCCCAGGAGCGCATTGCCGCCGTAGCCGCTGCCGAAGGACCAGATTGAACGCTCTTCGGGAAAGTGAACGATGTACTTTTCCTTATTGCATGGCCAGGGCACATCTTTCTGCCCCGGCTCCAGCGGTGCGCCGACCGAATGAAGACACGGCACATACTCACCGTTGCCGAGTACATCAATCACAGCCTTGCCCATACGGGTCATGATGCGCATGTTCACGGCGACATAGGGTGAATCGGTGATCTCCACCCCGATTTTGGCGATCGGAGAACCGAGCGGTCCCATGCTGAACGGAATCACGTACATGGTGCGGCCGCGCATGCACCCCCGGAAGAGCTTGGTCAGGGTTTCCTTCATCTCCTTGGGAGGAGTCCAGTTGTTGGTCGGGCCGGCATCATGTTTGGATATGCTGCAGATAAAGGTACGATCTTCAACGCGCGCAACATCACCCGGGTCGGAGCATGCAAGATAACTGTTGGGACGTTTTTCCTGGTTAAGCTTTTTAAAAGTGCCCCCCTGTACCAGCAGGTTGCAGAGCTCATCGTACTCTTCCTGCGAACCGTCGCACCAGTGAATCTTGTCCGGACTACACAATGAGGCGACTTCCGAAACCCACTTGACCAGTTGCTCGTTTTTTACTTCGTAACTCATGCTGCCTCCCGAATTGGAGTAATAAAATTTAGTTCTGGTTAAATAACACAACGCTAAACAAAAAAAAAGACATATCCGACAGCAGACGCATAAAATAGCAATCGGCCGCAAACTGCTTGTTGGCAAGACTAAACAACGGCGGAATTCATACGGACAGAAAATATTTACCGGCGGAAGACATTACGGCCATTTTAGCCTGAATAAATTGGATGCGGGAATGGGAGACATGTATGCAACGGGAGAACAAAAGAGAGTAAAAGTGCAGCAGCTTTAAAACAGGTTCAGTGTGCATCCTCCGCATCAAGCAACGGCTCAATGCGGAGGATGCGTGATCATCAGCGCAGGGCCGCCTCGGCCATAACCTCGGCCACATCCAGCACCTTGACGCCGTCAGCGTTGACATCCTTCAGACCGTCCTCAAACATCGTCAGACAGTAGGGACAGGCTACGCAGATTGTATCGGGCTTTTCCTCCAGCGCCTCTTTGACCCTGGTCAGATTGATCCTCTCGCCGCTATGCTCTTCCATCCACATCCTGCCGCCCCCGGCGCCACAGCAGAAGGCGTTGTTGCGGTTACGCCCGATCTCCTTCGGCGCAGTCCCGGTGGCCGCCTGCAGCACTTCACGCGGTGCGTCGTAGACATCGTTGTGTCGGCCCAGATAGCAGGAGTCGTGAAATACCATCGCTCCCAGATCGCCGGAAATTCCGTTCAGCTTGAGATAGCCATCCTGGACCAGATTGCGCAGCAGTTCACTGTGGTGAATCACCTCCAGCTCAAGTCCGTACTGCCGGTAATCGTTTTTCAGGGTCGAAAAGCAGTGCGGACACTGGGTGATAACCTTACGCACGCCTCTTTCCCGGAATATTTCCACATTTTCGCGGGCCATTTTATCGAATACATATTCATTTCCCAGGCGGCGGACGCTATCGCCGCAGCACTTCTCATCCTTGCCGAGAATACCCCACGAGATTCCGGCCCGGTCCAGCAGTTGGGCCATGGCGACGCTGACATGCTTGTTGCGGGAATCGAAAGAACCGGCACAGCCGACATAGAACAGGTATTCGGTCGTATTTTTATCGAATGGCTTTACATCCAGCTGACTGCACCACTTGGTGCGCTCGGATGGTGCAATGCCCCAGGGATTGCTGCGTCCTTCCATATTCTCGAACAAGTTGAGCAGTTCCTCCGGAAAGCTGGCCTCGCTTTCCACCAGGTTACGGCGCAGCTGGATGATCTTGGGCATCTGTTCGATAAATACCGGGCAGGCTTCCATGCAGGCGCCGCAGGTGGTGCAACCCCAGATCGATTCCTCTGAAACGCTCCCCTCGCCCTGCCCGCCGATCAATGGAATCCCGGGCTGCTCCCCTTTTTTCAGCAAGCCGGCGTTCTCAAGCAGGTTGACCTTGATATCGTGAACCACCGCGCGCGGATTGAGCGGCTTGCCAGTGATACTGGCCGGGCAGACCTTCTGGCAGCGCCCGCATTCGGTACAGGAGAATGAATCCAGCAGGTCTTTCCAGCTGTACTGATCCACTCGCGAGACACCGAAGTTATTTCCTACGGCAAACTCCTCGCGCGGGACCGTATTGGGCTTATCCAGCCTGCGAAAGAAGCAGTTGGGAATAGCGGTCAGAATATGCATGTGCTTGCTGTGCGGCAGATAACACATGAATGCCAGCAACGCAAAAGCGTGGGCCCACCAGGAAAGTGAGTAGACCGTCGCACCCGCTGCCGGGGCAAACATGCCCGCAAAAACGCTGGAAACCGGCATCCAGGTCCGGGCGATGACCAGAGCGCCCTCCTGCATGCGGGAAATTTTTGCGGCATTGATACCGAAATAAGCCAGCATCAGGATGCCGATCAAAGAAAGTATGAAAAAGGCCTCGATTGTCCTGGCTTCCGGATATGGAGGAGAAATGAGACGCCGGACCGCGGCGACTGCAACGGCTGCCAGCGCCAGCAGTGAAGCGATATCCAGCAGTAGCAGCAATGGCAGCAGAATGCTGTCGGGAAGCTTTGTCAGACTGATCCAGGGGAAAACCCCGTGCAACATGAATTCGATATTGGCAACAAGCAGAATGATGAATGACCAGAAAATGATGAAATGGTTGATGCCGAACGGTTTGGCCAGCACACGCTTCTGACCGAATGCGTACATCAGCATTTCTCCGACCCGGGCACCGATATTATCAAACCGGTTTTCGGGCTTTCCGAGAGAAATCAGGCTGAGCCTTTTCCAGCACCCCCAGGCGAAGACAGCCAGGGAAGCGATCAGCAGCGGTGTAAAGATGGTCGGGTTGGGTGTCATGTTTAAAACCTCAATTAGCCACAGAGAACACAGAGATCACAGAGTAAATTCAAATACAGGAAAAGCCATGATACTCAAAATGGTCAGCAGGGGTGAACTTCTACTGTTTTTGTCCAGTCCATTCATTATTGTATGTTTTTTCTCTGTGTCCTCTGTGTCCTCTGTGGCATATTTTATTATGATTTTATTTTCGTTGCTGCTTCAATTCACGGATCTTCCTGGTGATGGCCGGCACCACCTGGAACAGGTCGCCGACGATGCCGTAAGTGGCAACCTCGAAGATCGGAGCGCTCTTGTCGCGGTTGATCGCGATCACCATGTCCGAGTCCTGCATACCGACCAGATGCTGTATCGCTCCGGAAATGCCACAGGCGATGTATATTTTGGGCCGGACCGTCTTGCCGGTCTGACCGACCTGGCGGTCACCCGGCATCCAGCCGGCATCAACAGCGCTCCTGGAAGCACCGACCACGCCGCCCAACTCATCCGCCAGTTCCTGAAGCATGGCAAAATTTTCCGGTCCCATCAATCCGCGGCCGCCCGAGATAATGAACTCGGCTCCTGTGATGTCCACGGCGCTCTTGCTGTGTGCGTCGCGGATAATTTCAATAACCTTGGTAAGCACGCTCTCTTCAGGAACCACGAAAGGATCGCGAATCACAACACCCTGTGCGCCCTCTTTCCGTTCCGGCATCGGCATAACGTTGGGGCGCACGGTTGCCATCTGCGGCCGGAACTTGTCGCACATGATGGTCGCCATGATATTACCGCCGAAAGCCGGGCGGGTCTGCATCAGATTGCGCTTGTCATCGATTGCCAGGCCGGTGCAGTCCGCGGTCAGTCCGGTGGCCACCCGGGTGGCAATCGCGCCAGCCAGATCGCGCCCCATGCCGGTGGCGCCCATAAGGATAACCTCGGGCCTATATTTTTCGATCAGATGGCAGCACCCCTCCACATAGGCTTCTGTGCGATAGTGCCTGTAGACCGGCGCATCCAGCAGGTAAACCTTGGAGGCGCCATGTGCAAAGGCCTCCGAGCAGAGAGGTTCAACCTCGTAACCGATCACCAGTGCGCAGAGTTCAACTCCCAGGGTCTTGGCCAACCCGGCGCCGACTCCCAGCAGTTCCCATGAGACCTTGGCCGGTTCGCCCTCGGTCTGTTCGACAAAAACCCAGACCCCGCGGTATTCTGCCAGTTTTTTAGCCAGGGCCGCGGCTTCGGGATCGACCTCCTCCTCAGCCGGAGCGGCCGAAGCTGCCAGCTCCGCCAGGATTTTCAGCTCTTCGGGAGTGAAATACATCTCCAGTGCCGAAGCCGGGCAGATCTTGATGCATTTTTGGCAACCGATGCATTTGGCCTCATCGATTATCGGTTCGCCGCTATCGGTCATTTCGACGCAATTGACCGGACAGACGCTTTGGCAACGGGCGCCGCAGGCGATACACTTGCCGTCCAGCAGACGGGCCACACCACGCGGTTTTTTCAGTTTCGGTTTTGGATCAGTCATGTAAAACCCTTTTATTTAAGTTATATCGGCAACATGTCCTTCGCCAGCAACTTCTCGATCAGCATCTCAGCAGTTCCTTCAGGATCGGAATTCCCGTCGCCCAGTATTTCACCAACGGCCCGATCAGGAGAGAATATCTTGGACACCCAGGTCGGAGACCCTTTAAGGCCGATCTTCTGTTCATCCAGCTTGAGAACCTGGTTATTCCAGACTTCCACCGTGGCCTCGGCGGCCGCCAGCCGCATCGGTACCTTCGGATAGCGCGGACGGTTGAGCTCACGTACAACCGTCAACATGGCCGGCAGAGGCGCCTCGACAATCTCGTGACGCCCTTCTAGCTTGCGGCTGACCCGGATAATCTTCCCGGAGAAGTTCATATCAACAATCCTGTCAACCAGGGTCAACTGCTGATAACCCAGTCGGCTGGCGATACCGGGTCCAACCTGAGCGGTGTCGCCATCAATGGTCTGTTTGCCGCACAGGACAAGACCGACTTCATCCACATCGGAATTCAACTTGCGAATGGCCGCGGAAAGGACGTTGCTGGTGGCCAGAGTATCCGCTCCGCCAAAGACCCGGTCGGAAAGCAGAATGGCATGGTCAACCCCCAGCGACAGCGCCTTTTTAAGAGTGGCCTCGGCGTTGGGCGGTCCCATCGAAATGGCGGCTACCCGGCATCCAAAGCGATCTTTCAGGCGCAGGGCCTCTTCAAGGGCATGTGTGTCGTATGGATTTACGATGAATGGTATGCCGTCACGAATCAGTGTATTTGTGACCGGGTCAATCTGAACCTGGGTCGTGTCGGGAACCTGCTTTATACAGGCAACAATCAGCATGGAAACCTCAAGTACAAAGAAGTGTTTATTTTTCGATCCAGCCTGCAGGGCAATTACGCCGGGCAGACCGCATAAAAGCAGGAGTTCGGAGATGCATGCAGCTTACTAAACGGGATTTACATGAAACAAATAAAAATGCTGCCAGCAGGTCCGCCTGGAGCGGCCGGATGAATGACCGCCAGTTAATAATATCTAAGCATTAAACATGCCGTTTCAGCCAGAGTCAAAAACGCAAACCGGACACCGTAGCATCCATCATCGATATGATCTGGTATCAGGCAGGTAGCTGATTTGAAACTGACACCCGCTTGTTTAGTAATATCAAAATTTCCATCGCGTTCTTAAAGCGCACGGGTGTCCACTTGCATCAAAAAGCGGCACTCAGCGAGGTGTATTGTAGCGATTTTCCACTTCCGGTCAACTGCTTTATATGGAAGCGCGGCTTAAATCACGTTTTTACGCAAGCTGCCCGAGCCTGCACAACTATTTTATTAAGCTGGCGCGACTACCAGACAGCACACAAAACTACACTATTGTGTGCTGCAGCAACTCTGATATTGACCTCCAACCAAGAGAAGAATGCCGCAAAACAGGCAGCCACAACCTGTAAGTGACTAGTTTTTAAGCTGCACTTGCATTCAAATCAAGACCATGTCGCCCATGGCACGAATTCTGCTTGCAAAAGAGGCAACAGCGTCGCGATATGCACATTTATTATTCATATCTGCCCGCATTTTAATCTCTCAGGAGGCGCCATGCCAAAGGTCGACGAAAAAATCGAAGGAATGTATCAGGAAGTTCTAAAACGAAATCCGGGCGAAACCGAGTTCCATCAGGCAGTTCTCGAAGTTCTGGAATGTCTTGGACCGGTAGTTACCAAACATCCCGAATACCTGGAACGCAAAATCATCGAGCGCATCTGCGAACCGGAGCGCCAGATCATATTCAGAGTGCCCTGGCAGGATGACAAGGGCACCGTTCATATCAACCGCGGCTTCCGGGTCGAGTTCAACAGCTCTCTCGGACCATACAAAGGTGGCCTCCGTTTCCACCCTTCGGTCTATCTCGGCATCATCAAATTCCTCGGCTTCGAGCAGATCTTCAAGAACTCACTGACCGGCCTGCCGATCGGCGGCGGCAAAGGCGGTTCAGACTTCGACCCCAAGGGCAAGTCCGATGACGAAGTCATGCGCTTCTGCCAGAGCTTCATGACCGAGCTGTATCGCCATCTGGGCGAGCACACCGACGTCCCGGCCGGCGACATCGGCGTAGGTGGCCGCGAGATCGGCTACATGTTCGGGCAGTACAAGCGCATTACCAACCGATATGAGCCGGGCGTGCTTACCGGAAAAGGCCTTACCTGGGGCGGTTCACTGGTCCGCACCGAAGCCACCGGTTACGGCGCCACCTTCTTTGTCAACGAAATGCTGAAAGCACGCAAGGACAGCTTTGACGGCAAAACCTGCCTGGTATCGGGCTCCGGGAACGTGGCCATCTACACAATCGAGAAGATTCATCAGCTGGGCGGCAAGTGCGTGGCCTGTTCAGACTCAAACGGAGTGATCTACCACGAGAAAGGCCTGGATCTCGATCTGATCAAGCAGTTGAAAGAGGTCGAACGCCGTCGCATTTCCGATTACATCGCCAAACATAAAGACGCGAAATACATCCCGAACGGCAACATCTGGGACATCCCCTGCCAGGTGGCAATGCCCTCCGCAACCCAAAATGAAATCAACGGCAAGGATGCCGCGACTCTTGTCAAAAACGGCTGCATCGCCGTCGGTGAGGGCGCCAACATGCCGACCACTCCCGAAGGAGTAAAGGTATTCCTGGACGCCAAGATCGCCTACGGCCCCGGCAAAGCAGCCAATGCCGGCGGAGTGGCCACTTCAGCCCTCGAAATGCAGCAGAATGCCGGACGTGATTCATGGTCCTTCGAGTTCACCGAGAAAAAACTGGAAGACATCATGATCAACATCCACAGCAACTGCTTTGAAACCGCCGACGAGTACGGAGCACCGGGCAACTACGTTCTCGGCGCAAATATCTGCGGATTTATCAAGGTAGCCAACGCAATGGTTGCCCACGGCCTGATCTAAGCGGCAGATATCACGTTTATCCCATCAAAGCCCGGCTCAGGCCGGGCTTTTTTCATACCGTGCACATCACATTGCGCACCCGGTACTCCCCGCCGATCACCAGATACTCCCCCTCGCCCTTCATGATGCTGCCGGGCAGCAGGTCGTTGTAAAAGAAAACCTTGCAGAGCGGCACGCCCACCTTCCAGACCGTGGAACCGAACTCCCAGGCCCGTTCCTCATCCGATGTAAATGACACCAGGTTGTTCAGCCTGACGATCTGTTCCCGCTTGCCGGTCTGTTCAATGATGTCGTGCTCGCTTGCGTCGTTGGTACCGCGATAAAGAGCAATCAGTTTTGTATCAGGATATCTTCGCGACAACTCGAACTGGCAGTATTCGTAGAGAATGTCCAACTGGGACTGGATCGCATTGGTTCGGGCGCTCCCTTTCATCACATCCACCGAATAATCGAAATAAGCTTCGCTCTGAATCCCGGCAATGCGGCCTTTATGGAAGCTGGGCATGATTCCGATGCGGCTTTCCACCCAACGCTTCAGCACCGCTCCTTCGACCGAATTGGAGTCCATCATCCAGCCACGCAGAAAGCGCAGGTAGCTGTTCTTGAGACTCTTCCTGGCGGTGTCGGTCTGTCCCTGCCAATGATGCAGCTGGAACTTGACCGACATGAAATCGTTGAAGACCACTGCGCGCTCTTCCTGGTTATCGATAGAGGCAAGCCTGTCAAAGAGGAAACGGTTGCCGTCCTTGACCCCCTGGATCTCCAACGGTTGCGGATTCTCGTTGAAATGGTGCGAGGCGATCACCCATGGCGGCAGGTTGCAGTTGTTGAATGAACCGTTGTGCATGACCGGCATCACCTCTTTGTGACGTAGAGATCCGATATTTACGAGTCTCTACAGAATTTTGGCCAACTCCACCAATGTAGTCCTGATCGGTCCACTGGCCACAAATGGTTCGATTCCCATCTGTTCGAGCTCGCTCTTGGGATGCTCGCCCATCTGGGCCGTAACCACGGCCCGGCAACCCGACAGCGCGGTGGCAATGCTTTTCAACAGATGCATGCGCAACGGGTGTTCGGGATCAAAACTGCAGTAGCGCTCGACTTTTCTTTCATCAACCAGCCTGGCGCTGCCCTGTTCCACGTCGTAAATCAAGAAACGCTCGGCATGCCCGAAGTGTTGGTTGATCTCTCTGCCGTCCTTTGATGCGACTGCTATCAGCATGATATGCCCTCCTGACCGGAGCCGGGGACCAGGCAATGAAGCCACGGTCCCTGCCCCCACAACCATTACATCAAAACCGGCGCAAAGCTGAAACACTTCTTCGAGCAGGTCCGCGCACAGGCCTGGCAACCGATGCAGTTGCCCGGAGTAGCCACCCGCATGTACATCTTGGCGGAGTCATCCCCATCCAACTCTTCAAAAGCCAGAACATCATGGGCGCACACCTTGAAACAGCGGCCGCAGCCGATACAGGTTTCTTCATCAATACTGTTAATAAACTGCGGGGTCCACTCCTGTTTGTCGCGCGTCAATCCGGTAATGTAAGCCATGGTAAAATCTCCTTTAGTTTTATGAGTTTGCGGGGCAACTCAGCCGCCCTCGGCGTTTTCTGGATAAAGCGGGTTTTCCGGCGTTGATCAATCCTCGTCAAAGGCCGTCGCATGCCCCTTGTTCATCGCCTTCCTGATCCAGGGGGGAGGATTACCTCTCAAGACCTCCTGGAGTTTCTCAACCGTTTCTTTCATACCGACTTCACAATTGGTCTTCATCGGGTGGATTTTCTGGGCCACCAGCTTGGCCGCCGCCGGACCGCCGATCTGCACCGTATAAACTATGGCGCAGCCGGAGAGCAGTTGTGCTCGCGCGGCGATGCGGTCCTCCTCGTCGCTGCCATGTTCTCCCACGCTGACCACCTCCAGGAAAGCGGCTTCGTTCGGTTCGACATCCCAGATGTGAAAGCATTGGCACTGACCAAAATGCTGGTCGATAGTTTCGCCGTTCGATGATGTAAATGCTATTTTCATGGATCTTCCTTTCCTGAAACAAAAAAGGCGCGACATCTATCAGATGGTGGCGCCCTTGCCATGCATTAATCGTAATGCTTTAGAATCTGTTTTCATAGTTAGCACATCGCATGCCAACTATTACCACTCTGTATTTACCGCATGTTACAAGCGCTCCAACCGGCAACACATCAATTATGCCTAGTTTATGTGCACTAAAGGCATACATCTGACAACTACCCCGGCAGTCATTTTATCAGATCAGTTTCACGGGTGTGATTGATGTAAGCGCGATGCCAGCAGAATTGCCGCTTTATGGACAAACATCAAAAGATTGTTACAATACTTCTGTTGTAAATCGATCAGCACTCAGTTTCAGCGTAACCACAGCGGAAAATGCCGGAGTGGGGATGATCTCCAAGCGCAAAACGCACCGACGGGACATGTAGCGACAAAAGTTTCGTATTTTGCAAGTAATCACTCCGCTTGAGCAGACTCCACATAACTACTAAACGCCGAATGCGGAATTGGCATCCTGATGCGGTTTTCTTGGAAAGGGGGAGTCCAGATATGCATAAATTAAAAGTATTCCTGCTTAGCTGTCTGTTGCCGGCTACGTTCGCATTAGCTACAAACACGACGGTTTCCGCCGCAATGGAAAAAGCCTACACCATTGCCGTTATCCCCTCGGCCCCACCGGTAACCCTGCACAAGCAGTGGACCCCTTTTGTGGAGCGCCTCTCACGGGAAACCGGACTTCAATTCCGCCTCAAGATGTACGAAAAAATGGCCGAATTCGAACGTGACATATGGAGCGGCACACCCGATTTCATCTTCTCTTCACCGATCCAAACCGTGGTTGCCCACAAGACCAACGGATATGTGCCGCTGGTGCGCGGCGGCAAGGACATCGCGGTCGGTCTCTTCGTGCGCAAGGAAGCCCCGTTCAAGAGCATCGACGATCTGGCCGGCAGGAATATCTCCTTTGTCGGCAACAAGAATCTCTGCAGCGTCTTCATTCAGCACATGATGGGAGAGCGCAGGAATAAATTGCTCTTCAACAGGGAATATGCCGGATCAACCAGAAACGTGATCATCAATGTGCTCCTGGGCAAGAGCGCTGCCGGAGCGGTGTTCATACCGGAACTTGCCAGGGAATCCGAAGATACCCGCAAACAGCTGCGCGAAATACTGGTGACGCCGGCAATCGCACCCCACCCGCTCAGCGCCCACCCGCGCGTGCCCCGTAGGGTACGGGAGGCGGTAAAGAGCGCCTCGCTGGCCATTGCGGCGGCCAGCGGCGGCAGCGAGCTGTTCAGGTCCCTTCGCATGGATGCCCCGGTAGCGGCAGACTATGATCGCGATTATCGACTTCTGGAAGAGATCGATATCGAGGGTCTCACCAATTGGGGAAAATAGCATGTCATTCCTGCCGCAACGACTACATGCGCAGATCATCCTGATCGTTTCGTGCATCCTGCTTATCACCGGCATAATCTCCGGTTGGATCACCGCCAGGAATCAGACAGCAGGCCTTCTGGCTGCCAAACGCGCGGACGCTTCAATCATGGCCAGGAATTTTGCCGAAAGCTGCGCCCACCACCTTTTGGTCCAGGACTATGCCGAACTGGAATCGTTCCTGGTCAAAGCGGCGGAATCACCCGACATCCGGCGACTCCAGCTATGCGAACCGGACGGCGCTCTGGTCTGGGATGTCGTGCACAACCCCGGTGAACAACCACTTGCAAAAACCGGCCTGACCCGTCTCGCACCGCCCGGATCCGGCTCGGCGGTGATCATACAGGAAACCGGCCGGCTGGTCATCTGGCAGCCTGTCATGGCAGGAAACCTGCTCGGCTGGCTCAAGGCGGACTTTAGCCTGTCGGCCATTCGGGAAGCGCATACCAGAACCTGGCGGAAGAGCTTGTTCCTGGCCATGACCTGGGTCGCCTGCAGCTCCTTTCTGATTGTTCTGCTACTTCGCCCGATAGCGAGGTCTATCGAAAATCTGACCGCTTTTTCCAAACAGCTTGACGAGCATAAGGGAGCACAGATCTCCGTCACCGGCCAGTCTCTGGAAATTTCTGAACTGGGAAAATCCCTGAACGAAGCCTCTGCAAAACTTCTGTCAACGGAACAGCAGATTCTAGCTGAACGGGAACAATTACGGAAGAGCGAAGAAAATTACCGGCGGTTGCTTGTTACGATTCAAGAGGGAATCTGGGTCATTGATACGGAGGCGGTCACCACCTTCGTCAACCCGCGCATGGCCGAGATTCTGGGGTACACGGCCGACGAAATGACCGGCAGGAATCTTTACAGCTTCATGGATGACCATGGCAGGCAAGTTGCCGAACGCAATATCGAGCGGCGCAAGCAGGGGGTAAAAGAGCGGCACGATTTCGAGTTTATCAGAAAAACCGGGGAACGGATTTTTACCAGGCTCGAAACCGGCCCGATATTTGACGAGGCCGGGGAGTACGCCGGGTCAATCGCCGCAGTTGCCGATATAACCGAAGCCAGAAAAGCGAGCATGCAGCTCCACGCCAGCGAGCAGGCCTTTCGCGCCGTGGTGGAAAACTCTCCCGATGTCATCGTGCGCTATGACCGGGAAGGAAGGCGCATATATGTAAACCCGGAATTTGAAAGGGTCAACCACCTCACGGCGGAGCAGGTGCTGGGCAAGAAACCGGTGGAACTCTCGACTGAGCTGGCGCCCATGGCCGAGCTTTTTACGGAAAAGCTGATGGTGGCGATGGAGTTCGGCGCTGTCACCAAGATTGACCTCTCCTGGGTCAAAGATGGCAGACCGGTTTGCTGGTATGTGCGGGTAGTGCCGGAATTTGATGCGGAAGGCACAGTGGTGAGCGCGCTAACCATCTGGAGCGATATTTCGGAGCGCAAGCAGATCGAGGAGGAGATTCGCAGACTCAACGAAGAGCTCGAACAGCGGGTTCGGGAGAGAACCGCCGAACTGGAGCAGACAAATGAGGAGTTGCACAAGTTGAACCGGCTCTTCGTCGGCCGTGAGTTGCGGATGATAGAGCTGAAAGAGCAAATCAGGGAGTTGGAGGGCAAGGAGTAACTCCGTATGCCGAGAGCACGTGTTTCACATGAAAACCGCAAAGGGAAAAAGTTATGGCACCCGAAAGCGATCAATCCATAATCGCCGCCCTGAAACAGGCGGAACAGGCCTTGACAGGAGAGAAGGAATTCAGCCGTTGCCTGCTTGAGAGCATGGCGGATGGCGTTGTTGCCTGCGATGCAAACGGAATCCTGACGCTGTTCAACCGTTCGGCCAGGGATTGGCATGGGATGGACCCTCTGAGGCTTCCCCCCGCTGAATGGGCGCAGCACTACGACCTGTTTCGCGCGGACGGAATCACCCCGCTGCCGACGGACGAGATACCGCTTGCCCGTGCCTTCAGGGGGGAAAGCGTCAGGGATGCGGGGATGGCGATCAAGACGAAAGG
>MGZK01000110.1 GCA_001802125.1 Geobacteraceae bacterium GWC2_55_20 | reverse complement strand
CCCCGGAAATTTCGCATTAGGCAAGATGAGTATCCTGCTTAAAACGATCAGGCGAAGAATTCGTGCTTCAGTATTTCTCTGTTTTCATATTCATTTTTTACCAGAAAAAAACCGCTCCCATAATTTCGCGGGTGAGCGGTTTTTTGAGGGATGTAACAATTTACTTAACGAATAATTATCTGTTCTGTCTCCTGTCGATAACCCGCTCTGCTTTTCCTTCGTGACGCGGGATGCTGTTGGGTTCGACCAGTCTGACTGATACTCCTACACCTAGTACGGAATCTATTTTTTTCCCGACCATATCGAGAAAAGCCCTTTGTTTTTTCATCTCGTCGAAAAAAATATTTTCACGGACTTCAATACAGACTTCAAGTATGTCCAGCGCGCCCTTACGATCAACAACCAGCTGGTAATGCGGTTCGCACCCCTCGATTGCCACCAGCACCTCTTCGATCTGGGATGGAAACACATTGACTCCCTTTATTATCAGCATGTCGTCAGAGCGACCCATGGTTTTTCTCATCCTGGCCATGGTCCGCCCGCATTCACAGGTCGTGTAATCAAGGCTGGTTATGTCCCTGGTCCGATAACGGATCATCGGAAAAGCTTCCTTGCAGATCGTAGTCAGAACCAGTTCGCCAACACTGCCCGGCGGCAGCACCTGACAGGTTTCCGGATCTATGATTTCGGCAATAAAAGCATCCTCGGCAATGTGCATGCCGTTTTTGCAGAGACATTCACCGGCCACACCAGGACCGATGATTTCCGAGAGTCCGTAGTTGTCGGTGGCACTGATCTGGAGTCGGGACTCGATCTCCCTGCGCATCGCTTCCGACCAGGGTTCGCCACCGAACAGGCCAACCTTGAGAGCCAGGGTTTTGGGATCTATACCCTGTTTTTCAATCCGGTCCGCCAGTGTAATGGCATAACTGGGTGTGCAGACCAGTGCGCTGGAACGATAATCCTGCATGATCATGATCTGCTTGTCGGTATTGCCGCCACTCATGGGTATGACGGCCGCTCCGATCAACTCGGATCCGTAATGCAATCCAAAGGCGCCGGTGAACATGCCGTAACCAAAAGCAACCTGAACAACATCGTCATGGGTTACACCGGCGGCGGTCATCATGCGCGCCACCAGGTTGGACCAGATCTTCAAGTCGTTCTTAGTGTAGCCGACCACGGTCGGCTTGCCGGTTGTACCGGAAGAGGAATGAATCCTGACCACCTCACGCAGAGGCACCGCGAACATTCCATAGGGATAGTTCAGGCGAAGATCTTCCTTGGTTGTAAACGGCAGCTTGGAAAGACCATCCAGAGATGTGACATCCTCCGGAACAATGCCTAACTCATTAAATTTGGTACGGTAGCAGGTGACGTTTTTATAAGCGCGGTTCAGAGTCGCCTGGAGACGTTCCAACTGGAGCTGTTCCACTTCCTCGCGCGGCATGCATTCATGCTGTGTATCCCAAATCGGGTTAGTCTGCATCACATCCTCATAATCATCAGATAAAAGTTATTCCTTATATTCCAACGCTGAAGTAACCATTTGATGGACAGTAGCGATCGCTTCCTCGATAGGCAGCGACAACACCTCTCCGGTGGATCTGATCTTGACTTCAACCTTGCCTTCCGCAAGTCCCTTGCTGCCGACAACAATCCGCAGAGGAATACCGATCAGGTCGTTATCCTTGAATTTGACGCCGGGGCGCTCGTCGCGGTCGTCGAACAGGACTTCGATCCCAAGTTTTTCAAGCTTGAGGTAAATCTCCTCGGACTCGGCCATGACGCCCTTATCCTTGGCATTGATAGCCACCACAGAACAGTGGAACGGAGCAATCGGAATCGGGAAGATGATTCCGTTCTCATCGTGGTTCTGTTCAATGGCAGCCGCGACGGTGCGCCCGATCCCTATGCCGTAACAGCCCATGAAGATGATCTGTTCCTTGCCGTTTGCATCAAGATAAGTGGCATTCAGCGCCTGGGAGTATTTAGTGCCCAGTTTGAATACGTGGCCGACCTCGATGCCCCGCCACATCTCAAGCTTGCCTTCATCACAACGCGAGCAGCCATCTCCTGCAACCACGTTGCGGATATCGACAAAACGGTCGGGAGTGAAATCGCGGACGGGATTGGCGTTGCGGTAATGCATGTCCACTTCGTTGGCGCCGATGACCGCATTGGTCATATTCTGTACTAGCAGGTCGGCAACCACTAACAGTTTTGCTTTCAATCCGACCGGCCCGAGGAAACCGGTCGGTGAACCGGTCAGGCGCTGGACCTCTTCTTCAGTGGCCATCCTGAGCTCATTCCAGCCCAGGGCATTCTTCAGCTTGATTTCGTTAAGTTCATGGTCGCCGCGCAGCAGCGCCATCACAAACTCATCGGTATCGGAAGCGCAGACCAGCGCCTTTATGGTCCGGTCTGTTGCAAGACCCAGAAACTCGGCCACATCAGCAATGCTCTTCTTGTCGGGAGTAACTGTCTTCTCAAGCGGCAACAGTTCTACGGCAACGTTTTCCTGCACAACCCTGGATTCGGCCTTTTCGACATTGGCGGCATAGCGGCAGGAATCACATGAAACAATCGCGTCTTCTCCCGAATCCGCCAGCACCATGAACTCGTGCGATGACGACCCGCCGATGCTGCCTGTGTCAGCTTCCACGGCCCGAAAATTGAGACCGCAACGCTCGAAAATGCGCATGTAGGCGTTGTACATCTTGTCATAGGATTTATCGGCGGCCTGGCTGTCCACGTCGAATGAATAGGAATCCTTCATGATGAACTCGCGGCCACGCATGAGGCCGAATCTGGGACGAATCTCATCGCGGAACTTGGTCTGGATCTGGTAGAAGTTGATCGGCATCTGCCGGTAACTCTTGATCTCGCGCCGCACCATGTCGGTGATGACTTCTTCATGGGTCGGTCCCATGCAAAACTCGGCATCCTTGCGATCCTTGAACCTAAGCAGTTCCTTGCCGTAAAATGCCCAGCGGCCGGATTCCTGCCATAATTCAGCCGGTTGAACGCCTGGCATCAGCATTTCGATCGCATCGGCCTTGTTCATCTCCTCGCGGACAATGTTTTCAAACTTGCGAATCGAGCGCAGCCCCATCGGCAGGTAGTTGTAGATGCCGGCGGCAAGCTTGCGTATCATGCCGGCCCGCAACATCAGCTGGTGCGAGATAACCTCGGCGTCGGAAGGAGTTTCCTTCACGGTCGGAATAAAATATCTGGAATAAAGCATTGGAACCTCAGTGCGAAATGTTTTCGATTTCTAAAGCTTGTTGATCTCTTCTATCAGGGCATCGGCCAATTGATCTTCGGGCACCTTGCGAACAATTTCGCCGTGGCGGAACAGCAACCCCTCCCCTTTGCCGCCGGCAATACCGACATCGGCTTCGCGGGCTTCTCCCGGGCCATTGACTGCGCATCCCATAACGGCAACAGTTATCCGTTTGTCTATTCCCTGTAAACGATGCTCAACCTCCTCGGCCACCTTGACCAGGTTAATCTGGCAGCGGCCGCAGGTTGGGCAGGACACGAAGTTGACTCCACGTTGACGCAGGCCGAGGCTTTTCAAAATCTCGTACCCTACCCTGACCTCATCCAGAACATCACCGGTCAGGGATACTCGCATGGTATCGCCGATGCCATCGGCCAGAAGGATGCCTAATCCGACCGAGGATTTGATCGTACCGGAAAAGATCGTGCCGGCTTCGGTGATGCCGATGTGCATAGGATAATCTACCCGCTCCGAGAGCAGCCGGTAGGCCGACACGGTTTTCATCACGTCGGAGGCTTTCAGGGAGACCTTGATCTCACGGTAGTCAAGCTCTTCCAGGATGCGGATATGCCCCAATGCCGACTCGGCCATGGCCTCGGCCGTCGGATGGCCGTAACGCTCCAGCAGTTCCTTCTCCAGCGAACCGGCATTGACGCCGATCCTGATCGGCACCCTGCGCTCAGCGGCTGACTTGACGACTTCGGCTACTTTCCATTTTTCACCGATGTTGCCAGGATTGAGCCTGAGTCCGTCAATGCCTCCTTCGAGCACCCTCAGTGCCAGTTTGTAGTCGAAATGGATATCGGCGATAACCGGAATCGGACTGAGTTTCTTTATCTGTCCCAGGGCCACCGCCGCGTCCATATCCGGCACGGCACAGCGGACAATTTCACAGCCCACGCCGGCCAGTCTCCGGATCTGGTCCGTTGTTGTGGTCACGTCGCGTGTGTCGCTGGAACACATGGACTGTACCGAACAGGGGGCGTCGCCACCGATGGCGACCGGGCCGATATGTATCTGTCTGGTTGGTTTTTTCATAAGCGGGCATAGTGCCAAATAGAGCCAGGAAAGTCAAGAAAGTCAAACTGCAACAGCTCAATGTATTCAGTTGTCAGTCTTTACGGGTATCTATATGTGTGTAGTAGTAGGCGCAAGCAACGAAGACAACGCCTCCGACGATATTACCGGCGGTCACCGGCGCCAGGTTGTCAATGATAAAGGCATGCCAAGTCAGTGCCGGGTCGGGTCGGGCAAGTTCGCTGGAGAGAAACAGGCCGGTAGGGATATAGTACATGTTGGCGATCGAATGCTCGAAACCGCTGGCAACAAAGGTCATGATCGGAATGAAGCAGGCCAGCATCTTTCCGGTTACATCCCTGGCAGCGGTTGCCATGAACACCGCCAGGCAGACCAGCCAGTTGCAGAGCACTCCCCGCACGAAGGCAGCTGTGAAGGAGAGCTTGCACTTGACCGCCGCAATCTTCAAGGCTTGGTCAGCCACGGCACCCTGTTCCCACAGGCGTGTTTCAAACATCAGCCAGGCGAAGAACAGTGAACCGATGAAATTTCCAGCCAGAACCACGGCCCAGTTTTCCGCCAGCTTGCCCCAGGAGATCTCGCCATGCAGCGCGGTGCCGGCCAGCAGGCTGTTTCCGGTGAACAGTTCGGCTCCGCAGATAACCACCAGCATCAGACCGACCGAAAATACGGAACCGCCCAGCAAGCGGGATATGCCAAGCCCGGTGAATTGGGCAGCGTCCTGGGTTACAACCGTTGAGAGCTGGGCTCCGAAAGCGATGTAAAAACCGGCCAAAAGACTCAGGACAAAGGTGCGTCCAAAGCTCTGGTGCAGTACGCGACGACCGTTCTGTATTATGGCGTGAGCCGTTTCAACCGGTGTCAGAAAGCGTTTTTCGCCCATGCGTCGCCCCTCCCCTCAATAAATTCTTTCAAAAAATCTTAGTAAAAAGGCCCGCCGGAATCGATCCGACGGGCCTCGTCACTACCAGAAAATCAGATTTTAGGCAAGTCTGTTTGCGTAGAGCGGAAAACGCTTCATCAACTGGTTGACCTGGGTCTTGATTGCGGCCAGTTTTTCGTCATTGCCGATATTGGCAACGGCATCGGCGATAAACCCTGCCACCAGCTCCATTTCGGCTTCCTTGAGACCGTGCGAGGTGCAGGCCGGGGTGCCGACACGGATGCCGGAGGTTACGAACGGCGAGCGGGTTTCGAACGGAACCGTATTCTTGTTGACGGTGATGCCGGCCTTGTCAAGTGCCTCCTCAGCCGCTTTGCCGGTAATGTCGCTGCCGGAGAAGTTGATCAGCATCAGGTGGTTGTCGGTGCCGCCACTGGTAAGTTTGAATCCGCGCTTCGTGAGCCCCGCCGCCAGCGCCTTGGCGTTGTTTACTATCTGCTGCTGATATGCCTTGAATTCAGGCTGCAAGGCTTCCTTGAAAGCCACCGCCTTGGCGGCAATAACGTGCATCAGCGGGCCGCCCTGAATTCCGGGGAATATCTGGGAGTTCAGGGTTTTTGCAAATTCCTCTCGACAGAGGATCATGCCGCCACGAGGTCCACGCAGGGTCTTGTGGGTGGTGGTGGTGACGAATTCGGCATAGGGAACCGGACTGGGGTGCACTCCGGCAGCCACCAGACCGGCGAAATGCGCCATATCCACCATAACCACCGCACCGACCTTGTCGGCGATAGTACGAAATGCCGGGAAATCGATGATACGCGGATAGGCGCTGGCGCCAACCACGATCATCTTGGGCTTGTGCTCGACAGCCAGGCGCTCGACCTCGCAGTAATCGATAGTCTCGGTCTCAGGTGAAACACCGTAGGGAACAATATTGAACAGCTTGCCGGAAAAGTTGACCGGGCTGCCATGCGTCAAGTGTCCGCCATGGGAGAGATTCATGCCCAGAATCGTATCGCCGGGTTTGCAGGCGGCGAAGTAGACAGCCATGTTGGCCTGGGATCCGGAGTGCGGCTGAACGTTGGCATGTTCGGCGCCGAACAGTTCCTTGGCGCGGTCAATGGCCAGCTGTTCAACCACATCCACATGTTCGCAGCCGCCATAGTAGCGCTTGCCGGGATAGCCTTCAGCGTACTTGTTTGTCATGATCGAACCCTGCGCCTCCAGGACGGCTTCAGAGACAAAATTCTCGGAGGCGATCAGTTCCAGATTGTACTCCTGGCGTTCGGTTTCATGACGGATGGCTTGGGCTACCTGGGGATCAAAACTGGCAAGAATCGACATTTGTTAACTCCTTTATATGATCAATATTTACAGCGCTGGGAAATAAGAAACGGGACTCATGCCGCAGCAGGTCCCGCTCTTCATTGAGACGTATTCCGGTACGGCTAATTGTTGTACTTCTGTTCCAGTGACGTGATCTTGTCCAGGCGGTTCTGATGACGTCCCCCCTCAAAAGAGGCGTCCAGCCAAGCGCCAACCAGGTCGCAGGCTTTCTGTTCATCCAAAACCCGGCCACCAAGCACCAGGATGTTGGCGTTGTTGTGTTCCCTGGCCATGCGCGCCATGAAAACATCGGTTACCAGGGCAGCCCGGATTCCGGGAATCTTGTTGGCGGCAATCGACATGCCGATACCGGTTCCGCAGATCAGGATTCCCAACTCAGCTTGGCCGGCGATTACCGCCTCGGCAACTTTCTGCCCAAAATCAGGATAATCAACGGATGCATCGCTGTCGGTGCCGGCATCCGTCACCTCATAACCCCTGCGGGTAAGGTAACTGTTGAGCGCCGTCTTGAGGTTCAATCCGCCATGGTCGCTTCCGATTACAATCATATTAATCCACCCGCCTAAATTTTCTTGAACAGAAGAGTCGCATTGGTGCCGCCGAAACCGAGCGAGTTGCTCATGGCATACTCGATTTTTGCGTCGCGAGCCGTATTCGGAACATAGTCCAGATCACACTCGGGATCCGGTGTTTCGTAGTTGATGGTCGGAGGAACGACACTCTTGTCCATTGCCATGCAGGTGAATACCGCCTCGACTCCACCGGCCGCGCCCAGCAGATGACCGGTCATCGACTTGGTTGAGGACACCATCAGCTTCGTGCAATGGTCACCGAACACGGATTTGATCGCCAGCGACTCGTTCAGGTCGTTGAAGGGTGTCGAGGTGCCGTGGGCGTTGATGTAGTTGACCTGTTCCGGCGATACGCCGGCATTTTTCAATGCCATCTTCATGCAGCGGGCGGCGCCTTCACCACCGGGGGCCGGGGCGGTCATGTGGTAGGCATCACCGGTCAGACCGTATCCGACCACTTCGGCGTAAATCCTGGCACCGCGTTTTCTGGCCGCTTCGTACTCTTCCATGATCACTATTCCGGCGCCTTCGGCCAGAATAAAACCGTCACGATTCTTGTCGAACGGGCGCGAGGCCTTTTCCGGAGAATCGTTGTGGCTGTCGGAAAGCGCCTTCATCGCCGCAAAGCCGCCGATACCCAATGGTGTGACAGTTGACTCGGTCCCGCCGGCAATCATGGCATCCGCATCACCACGCGCGATCATGTGAAATGCATCGCCGATCGAATGGGTGCCGGTCGCACAGGCGGAAACAGAGGAGAGGTTCGGACCCTTGGCGCCGTAACGGATCGAAATATGACCGGGAGCCAGGTTGATAATCAGCATCGGTATGAAGAACGGAGAGATCTTTTTGGGACCACCCTCGTTCAGCAGTGTGTGATAGCGTTCGATTGATGGCAGTCCACCAAGTCCTGCTCCCACCAACACCCCTACCCGCTCGGCGTTCTCGTCATTGATGACCAGCCCGGAGTCTTCCATGGCGTAGTGCGCCGCCGCCAGAGAATACTGAATAAACAGATCCATCTTCTTGATCTCTTTTTTATCAATGTATTTCTCGGCGTTGAAATCCGCAACTTCACCGGCAATCTTGACCGGCATGTCACTGGCGTCAAAACGAGTGATCAGTCCGATGCCGGATTTACCGGAGACAAGCGCATCCCAGTTAGTGACATTACCGCATCCGAGAGGTGAAACCGCTCCGACGCCCGTAATTACAACTCTTCTCATGTTTGTTTGCTCCATATTGGGTAAACTGAAGTGACGAATGAATAGGAAGGAAGTGAGAGGGCACCCTCCCTCTCACTTGGATCAACTATCAGCTGTGCTCGGTGATGTACTCGATGGCGTCGTTCACAGTCTGGATCTTCTCGGCATCTTCGTCGGGAATCTCAAGGTCGAACTCCTCTTCGAGAGCCATTACCAGTTCAACAGTATCCAGGGAGTCTGCGCCAAGATCATCCATGAAAGAAGCTTCGGTAACTACCAGTGACTCTTCAACACCCAGCTGTTCAGCAACAATCTCTTTAACCCGTTTTGCAATGTCAGACATCTTTCACCTCCATGTGATTTTAAACCTTTTCAGGTTTCGTGTGTAAAGCTCGTGTTTGGTAATTAAGCATGAAATACTTAAAAGTCAATTGATATTTTGAACCCGGGTCGTGGTTAAAGAGGATGTTAAGGAAAATCCTGATCTTAACCGGATAATTATCCGGGCTTACATGTACATGCCGCCGTTGACCGCCAGAACGTGTCCGGTAATGTATCCCGATGCTTCCGATGCCAGGAAAAGCACGGCATTGGCAATATCGTCGGCACTTCCCAGGCGATCCATCGGTATCTGTGAAGTCAGTTCCGCGCGGACCTTGTCAGAGAGAGCATCGGTCATAGCGGTAGAGATAAATCCGGGAGCCACGGCATTGACGGTGATATTGCGCTTGGCCATCTCGCGGGCGTTGGACTTGGTCAGGCCGATCAAGCCGGCCTTGCTGGCGCAATAGTTGGCCTGTCCGGCGTTGCCCATCTGTCCGACTATGGAGGCTATATTGATGATGCGCCCATAACGCTGCTTGCTCATGACCTTGAAGGCAGCCCGTGTGCAGAGGAAGGCGCCTTTGAGGTTGACGCTCAGTACCGCGTCCCAATCCTCATCCTTCATGCGCATCAGCAGGCCGTCACGGGTGATCCCGGCATTGTTGACCAGGATATCCACTCGTCCGAATGCTTCCATGGCCGCATCTATCATGCGCTCGGCATCGGCGGTAACAGTTACGTTGCCGACAACCGCCAGCGCCTTGCCACCGGCGGCCTGCAGTTCCGCGACTACCGCGTCGGTTGAAGCCTGGTCCATGTCAACCGCAACAATAGAAGCCCCTTGGGCGGCCAGCGCCAGAGCGATGCTTTTTCCGATTCCACGGGATGCGCCGGTAATTACCGCAACTTTATCCTTAGGCATTTCGACTCCTTTCGTTAAAAGAGAAATTAGTTGTTTTTATCCGCAAAAGTAGCTTTCAACTCGGCCTCGGTGGCAAGTTTGCCATCAACGAAGGCTTTGGCGTTGAACATCCAGATTCCCCGCTTGCAGGCGGTGACATCAAGTTCAAAACGCAACTGGTCCCCCGGCATGACAGGTTTTCTGAAGCGGGCATTGTCAATACCGGTAAAGTAAACCACCTTGGAACGGACGCTGTCATCGGATGAACTGTAGGCCAGCACCGCGGCCACCTGGGCCATGGCTTCGATGATCAAAACGCCGGGCATGACCGGGTGTCCCGGGAAATGTCCCTGGAAAAAAGGCTCGTTGATGCTGACGTTCTTGATGCCGACGATGCGCTTGCCGGATTCCATTTCAATTATTCTGTCAACCAGCAGAAACGGATAACGGTGCGGCAGAATCTTCATGATTTCATTTACATCCAGCATGTGGTCCCCTTTGCATTGTGGAGGTTCAATCGGCCAGCGATTTCAGCGAGGCCAGGTCTTCAACATTTGCTGTCGTGACTTCCTTGGTTATGCGCTTGACCAGGCCGGACAAGACCTTGCCCGGACCGATTTCTACAAATCTCGCGCACCCCAGGCCGACCATGGCGTTGATTGACTGATCCCAGAGCACAGGAGCACAGACCTGGGTCACCAGGAGCGGCTTGACCATCTCCTTATCCTGGTTAGGAGCAGCATTGGCGTTGGCAACGACCGGCAGCAGCATGTCATTTGCCGCAACCAGATCAAGTACCTTGGACAGGCGGTCAGCGGCCGGCTTCATCAGGGCACAATGGAATGGTGCGCTTACCGGGAGCAGCATGGCCTTTCTGTAGCCGCGAGCCTTGGCAATCTCGATTGCTCGGGCAACCGCGGCCACGGCCCCCGCGATCACTATCTGTCCCGGCGAATTGAAGTTTGCCGGAGCTACTACTTCACCTTCGGCTGCTTCACGGCAGATATCTTCAAGCACGTCCTGTTCGACACTCAGGATGGCCGCCATGCTGCCGGTACCGACCGGAACGGCCTCCTGCATGAAAGTACCGCGAGCGCGGACGGTTCTGACCGCATCGCAGAAATTCAGTGCGCCTGAGCAGACCAGCGCCGAATACTCGCCGAGCGAATGGCCGGCCAGATAATCAGCTTTCAGCCCGGTTTCCTGCTGAACAACCCGCAACGCCGCGATGCTGGCTGTCAGGATGGCCGGCTGGGTATTGGCGGTCAGCCTGAGCTCTTCGTCACTACCGGAAAAGCAGATCGTGGAGAGCTTGAAGCCAAGAGAGTCATCGGCTTCCTCGAATACCTGGCGGGCGACCGGAAAGTTTTCGGCAAATTCCTTGCCCATTCCAGGGTACTGGGATCCCTGCCCCGGAAAAATAAAAGCTGCCTTAGACATATTATAAGAACCTTTCTTTACCTTCCAACGATTGACCGCACTACCAGCGTATCAAGGCCGATCCGTATGTAAACCCGCCGCCGAAGGCGTCAAGGAGAATCAGATCTCCCGGCTTGATCCTTCCGTTACGGTTGGCTTCATCCAATGCGATCGGAATGGAGGCCGAAGATGTGTTGCCGTAACGATGGAGGTTTATGAATACTTTATCGGCGCCCAGATCGAGTCGTTTTGCGATGGCGTCAATGATGCGGCGATTTGCCTGATGGGGTATGAACAGTGATATATCTGATGCGCTGATTCCATTGGCATCCAGGGCAGCCATGGCGGCCTCTTCCATGCCGCGCACCGCATGTTTATAAACTTCATTTCCTTCCATGCGGATGAAGAATGACGCCGGGTCGGTAGCCGGGTTTGCGGCAGGGTTGCGACTGCCGCTGCCTGGTTGGTACAGCAGTTCCCAGCAGGCGCCGTTACTGAAGATATGGGTCGATCTGATCCCGGCATGGTCTGCGGATGCTTCGATTACGGCAGCTCCGGCGCCATCTCCGAAAAGAATGCAGGTATTGCGGTCTTTCCAGTCAACAATGCGCGACAAAACCTCGGCGCCAATCACAAGCGCCTTCCGGGATCTGCCGGAGCGGATAAAGCTGTCGGCAATTGAGAGTCCGTAGATAAAGCCGGAACAGGCTGCAGAAACATCAAAGGCAACTGCCTTGTGCGCTCCGAGTTCGTTCTGGATGATGCAGGCGGTTGAGGGAAACGGAAAATCGGGAGTTACTGTTCCCAGGATGATCAGGTCAAGGTCTTCCGGCGAGACGCTTGCCATTGATAATGCGCGGCGGGCGGCCTCGATAGCTAAAGTGGAGGTATACTCTCCGTCGGATGATATCCGCCGCTCCTTGATTCCGGTCCTGGAGGTGATCCATTCATCGCTGGTATCGACCATCAGGGCCAGGTCGGCGTTTGTAAGGATTTTGGCCGGCAGCGCTGAACCGGTTCCTGTGATCTTTGCAGTTACCATGATATCTCCATTATTCGGCGGAAATGGATTTAAGGACATCACGTTGCATGGAAACCGGATAGTTCTCGGAAAGCTTTTCCGACACATGTTCGGTCACACCGCTTCTCGCATATTCATGCGCAAAACGGACAGCGTTTTTGATCGCCTTGACATTGGAGCCACCATGGCAGATCATTCCGACACCGTTAATACCAAGCAGCGGAGCGCCACCGTATTCGGCGTAGTCCACAATCTTCTTGAAACGGTTGAATGCGCCACGGACAAACAGATACCCGATTTTGGAAATCCAGCTCTTAACGATCTCGCCCTTCAACATCTTTCCGGCCGCTTCGGACAATCCTTCGGACAGCTTGAGCACCACGTTGCCGACAAAACCGTCACAGACAACGACCTCGACGGCACCGGAGAAAATATCCCGACCCTCTATGTAACCGGCATAGTTGATGGAAGTCTGGCGCAGTACGGCGTTGGTCTCACGGGTCAGTTCATTGCCCTTGGATTCCTCTTCCCCGTTCGACAATAGCCCCACCGAAGGATTCTTGATCCCCATCGCATAGCGGGCATAGACCTCGCCCATGATCGCGAACTGGACCAGGTGCTGCGATTTGCAATCAACATTGCCGCCTACGTCAAGTACTAGAGTCTGTCCCTTCAGGGTCGGAAAGATCTGGGCAATCGCCGGGCGCTCAATGCCCTTGATGCGCTTTAGCACGAACATGCCCGCCGCCATGGTTGCGCCTGAGTTGCCGGCGCTGACAGCGGCGCAGGCCTTGCCGTTCTTGACCAGCTCAAACGCCAGGCGGACGGATGAATTGCGCTTCTTGCGCACCGCATCCGAGGCTGAATCATGCATGCCGACTACTTCGCTGGCATGAAAGATGTCTATGTCGAGGCCGTTCACAGAATGCTTCGAGAGTTCGGATTCCAGGCGCTCACGATCACCTACGAGCGTCACTGGAATGCCGAATTCCCGGCAGGCTGCTACGGCTCCCTCAACCTCAACGACGGGGGCATTGTCCCCCCCCATAGCATCAACCGCTACTCTCATTTGTCCCGTTAATGACACAGGTATCGGCAATTACTGAGCGTTGGAAACGTCGATAACTTCTTTACCTTTGTAGGTACCACAGGTTGGGCAGGCGCGATGCGGCAGCTTGGGAGCTTTGCACTGGGGGCAGGTTGACAGTGACTGGGTAGTCAGGAAGTCATGGGCCCTTCTCATATTCTTACGTGATTTGGATGTTTTCTTCTTAGGTACTGCCATGATATTTTCTCCTTTTTCTGGTGGTTCACTTCAGAGTGCACGCTTGTTTATCGAGATACCTTGAAATTCTTGAGAGCGCTGAATGCCAAGCTCGTTTTTTCATTGCTGCAGGTACATTGTGAAACGTTCAGATCGGTTCCGCACGTATGGCAAAGACCCTTGCAGAGATCGCTGCAGAGGGGCTTGAGCGGGATTTCCATTGCGATCTGTTCCTGTATCTCATGGGTCAGATCGATTTCGTCACCCTGGTAGACTGAAGAGAGCAGATCCTCTTCTCCCAGTTCGATTTCATCCTCAACCGATGGTGTCGCCGCATCCTTGCGAAAGATGACGGTAAAGTTGACATCAACAAAGGAGTCATAATCCACGAGACAGCGGGAACATGAAAGCGATAGCGGAACAGAAACCCGGCCAGCCACCCTGACATGGTCATATTCCCTTTCCGCGGTTATGTCGCCCCTGATCGGTCCGGTAAAGGCGCAGACCTTGTCTTGCTGCATGGCGGAAAGCACCGGAAAAGTTTCCAGCGGTTCTTCGATATGCAGAACAACCGGCTTGTTCTGGATGTGGTCGATAATAACTTTCAAGACACCTGCCGCCCTTTACTGAACAGAACAAAATTTAAAGCAAGTCAGTATAGTGAATGTTGCTGTTTTGTCAAGAAGTTTGCTTAGCCACGTTGTTGTGCCTGCCATAACGCTCAATCATATCGCCTGTTATCAGGGCCAGATCAGGCGCCAGCATATCCCATTTAAATCGCCAGCTCCAGTTTCCAAAGGCTTTGCCGGGTATATTCATGCGCGCGTCACTATCCAGCAGCAGCAGATCCTGAAACGGTAATACCACCGTATCGGCAACCGACATTAACGACGTGCGCAACAGAGCCTGGACACAATTATCATCATTGCAGCCAAGATATTCAGTCACCCGGCCGCGCTGGGAACTTGAAAGCGAATTGCACCAGCCCAGGCTGGTATCGTTGTCGTGGGTGCCGGTATATACCACGCAGTTTTTCTCGTGATTGTGCGGCAGATACGGGTTTGATGAATCCGAACCGAATGCGAACTGCAGGATTTTCATCCCTGGGAAGTTATAGCGGTCACGAAGATCCTCCACCCCGGCGGTTATCACGCCAAGATCCTCGGCGATGATCGGAAGTGAACCCAAATCGGAAAAGACCACGTCAAAAAGATCCGCACCAGGACCCGTAACCCAATTGCCATGCTGGGCGGTGCGATGTGATGCCGGCACATGCCAGGCGGCTTCAAAACCGCGGAAATGATCGATCCTGACAACATCGTAGAGTTCGAACATCGACCTGAAACGATTGATCCACCACTGGTAACCCTGGTTTCTCATCAAGTTCCAGTCGTAAAGCGGGTTTCCCCATAATTGGCCGGTCTTGCTGAAGTAGTCGGGAGGTACTCCGGCCACCACGGTCGGTTTGCCTTTTTCGTCGAGCAGAAACTGTTCGCGTTGGCTCCATACATCGGCTGAATCATAGGCGACAAAGATCGGCAGATCCCCGATGATCGAGATCCCCCTGGATTCGGCGTGTTTGCGCAGGGATCCCCACTGCCTGAAAAACTGCCACTGGATATATTTTTGTATGCCTATTTCCAGCTTCAGATCAACGGAGTACTTTTCGTATGACTCCGTAGTCAGTAATGCCGAATCCCTGTTCCACTTGTTCCATGATTTACTCTTGGCGACCTGCTTTAGAGACATGAAAAGAGCAAACTCATGCAACCAGGGTGTGGTATCGCAGAATTGCCAGAATTCCTGCTTGCGCCGGGTCACCTCTTGCGACAGAAACAGCGAACCGGCCTGCTGCAGCAGCTGTTGCTTGAATCCGGAAACGGCATCGAAATCGACACAGTTTTCGGGAAAATCCATATTGCAACATCCTTCGGGCAGGTCTCCCTCGGCAATGATCTGTCCCAGGTCGATCAGGAGCGGATTGCCGGCAAACGCGGAAAAAGACGAATAGGGAGAGTTGCCGCACGCCGGGGGTGTCAATGGCAGCACCTGCCAATAGGACATCCCCATGGATGCGAGGAGATCGATAAAACGCCGGGCGTCATCACCGAACGTACCGATGCCGCCGGACCCCGGCAATGAAGTCGGATGAAGCAGAACTCCGCAACCACGCTTGTTTAGCATCCAGGGCTCCTCAAAAGGATTTGAACTCTGGATTATGCACACACGGAGCGGCTTTGCAAATAAATTCCACTGAAATACAGTTTCGACAACGTCTGTTTGATCAATGTTGCCATGATCCCATGCTTGACTTTCCGGAGCTCAATGCTTAACTGATTGGTAGAAGTTATTTCGTAGATCAAAGAGGTTGGCATCATGGACTTCAACAGATTGACTCAAAAATCACAGGAAGCATTCACCGAGGCGCAGAACAAGGCGGTCTCCTTCGGGCACGTAGAGGTGGATGGCGAGCATCTGCTTTGGGCGCTGCTGGATCAGGCCGATGGACTTGTGCCGCGCCTGCTGCAACGGATGGACATCCGCCCGGACATGATTAAAAAGGAAGTCGAGGCGGAACTGGACCGTAAACCAAGGGTGTCCGGTCCGGGGGCCGAGGCCGGCAAGATCTATGTTTCACAGCGTCTCTCGCGGACCCTGGTGGCGGCTGAAAATGAAGCCAAGCGTCTGAAGGACGAATACGTTTCGGTCGAACATCTGCTGATGGCGCTGATTGCCGAGGGGGACAAGGTGCCATCCGGTCGCATCCTGAAACAGGCCGGCATCGACCGTGAACGCTTCCTGAAGACGCTGACCGATGTGCGCGGTAGCCAGCGGGTGCAGAGCGCCAATCCGGAGGCGACCTATGAGGCTCTGGAGAAGTACGGCCGTGATCTGGTCAAGATGGCCAAGAACGACAAGCTTGATCCGGTGATCGGGCGCGATGAAGAGGTGCGCCGGGTGATCCGGGTTTTATCCCGCAAGACCAAGAACAATCCGGTGTTGATCGGTGAGCCGGGAGTCGGCAAGACCGCCATCGTGGAAGGATTGGCGCAGCGCATCGTACGCGGCGACGTTCCGGAGGGACTCAAGGATAAGACCGTCTTTGCGCTGGATATGGGAGCGCTGGTGGCCGGCGCCAAGTACCGCGGTGAATTCGAGGAACGTCTCAAGGCTGTGCTGAACGAGGTCAAGGAGGCCGAGGGGCGCATCATTCTGTTCATAGACGAACTCCACACGATCGTCGGGGCCGGCAAGGCCGAGGGGGCGATGGATGCCGGCAACATGCTGAAACCGATGCTGGCGCGCGGTGAACTGCACTGCATCGGCGCCACCACGCTGGACGAATACCGCCAGCACATCGAGAAGGATGCGGCGCTTGAAAGACGTTTCCAGCCGGTACTGGTGGAGCAGCCGACCGTGGAGGACACGGTGTCGATCCTGCGCGGCCTGAGGGAACGCTTCGAGGTGCATCACGGCGTCAAGATCCAGGATAATGCCCTGGTAGCGGCCGCTACCCTCTCCAACCGCTATATCACCGAACGGTTCCTGCCGGACAAGGCCATCGACCTGGTGGACGAAGCCTGCGCGATGCTGCGCACCGAAATCGACTCACTCCCGTCGGAGTTGGACACGATCAGCAGGCGGGTCATGCAGCTGGAGATCGAGGAACAGGCCCTAAAAAAGGAGAAAGATACGGTCAGCAGGGAGCGATTGGAAGTGTTGCGCCGCGAGCTGTCCGGCGATCGGGAACGGGCAAACACGATGCGCGCCAGGTACGATTCGGAGAAGGTGGCAATTCAGCGTATCCAGGGTCTGCGTGAACAGATCGAAAAAACCCGCCGCGAAATCGAACAGGCCGAACGCTCTTATAATCTGGAGCAGGCCTCCAAGCTGAAATATTCCGAACTGCCGGGACTGGAAACCGCCCTGAAAAATGAGGAGAGCGCCCTGAACGAGAAACAGGGGGGGCAGAAGCTTTTGCGGGAAGAGGTCACCGAGGATGAAATAGCCGAAATAGTTGCGCACTGGACCGGCATTCCGGTGACACGTCTGGTGGAGGGAGAACGGGAGAAACTGCTGCGTCTGGAGGATATCCTGCACGAGCGCGTGATCGGCCAGGACGAGGCGGTGCAGCTCGTATCCGATGCGGTGCTGCGGGCACGATCCGGCATCAAGGACCCGCGCCGGCCGATCGGCTCGTTCATCTTCCTGGGGCCGACCGGAGTCGGCAAGACCGAACTGGCCCGCACCCTGGCGGTTTCACTGTTCGACTCGGAAGAGAACATGGTGCGCATCGACATGTCCGAGTACATGGAGAAATTCGCCGTCTCCAGGCTGATCGGTGCGCCTCCCGGTTATGTCGGATATGAAGAAGGAGGGCAGTTGACCGAGGCGGTGAGGCGCAAGCCATATTGCGTGCTGCTGTTCGACGAAATCGAAAAAGCCCATCAGGACGTATTCAATATATTGCTGCAGATTCTGGACGATGGCCGGGTCACCGATAGCCACGGACGCACGGTCAGCTTCAAGAATACCGTCATCATCATGACCTCCAACATCGGTTCTTCATACCTGCTGGAAGGAATTACGGCCGGTGGATATATCCGCGAGGATGCCCGCCAGGCGGTCATGCAGGAGCTCAAGCTCGGTTTCCGACCTGAATTTCTGAACCGGGTCGATGACATCGTACTCTTCAAACCTCTGCATATTGAAGAAGTAAAACGAATCGCCGGACTGTTGGCGGAACAGTTAAAGCAACGCTTGAAAGAACAACGCATAACACTTGAAATATCCGATGATGCCATGCGCTTTATCGCCCAGGCTGGTTATGATCCGGTCTACGGCGCCCGGCCGCTCAAGCGTTATCTGCAGCGGGAGTTGGAGACCCGCGTGGCTCGGGCCATCATCGGAGGAATTGCTCATGAAGGAAGTGTGTTGCGGGTGG